>NZ_JBFWLF010000074.1:0-16178 GCF_050252275.1 Citrobacter sp.
GGTGGCGTATATTACGCTTTCCTCTTTCAGAGTCAACCCTGATTTTCAGGATTTTTCTCTTCAACCGAACCGGCTGTTTGTGTGAAGTGATTCACATCCGCCGTGTCGATGGAGGCGCATTATAGGGGGTCGACTCAGGAAGACAAGCGGAAAAATGCAGATTTACTTCAACCGCTCACCTTTTAACCACAATGCTTATTTTTGCTGCTTTTTTATCGCCGATGGCAGATCAGCAAGACTATTTAATACCCAATCTGCCGCATTTTCTGCTTCCGCAGTAATGGGCTTGCCGGTTCGCACTAACACTTTTGTCCCGACTCCTGCCGCAGCCGCAGCCTGCATATCTTCTAATTTGTCGCCCACCATATAAGACGCGGCCATATCAATGTGCAGGAAATCGCGGGCCGAGATCAGCATACCGGGATGCGGCTTACGACAATCACAAACCTGGCGATACTCTTCCACACTGCCTTGCGGGTGGTGTGGACAATAATAGATACCGTCGAGGTCGACATCGCGATCGGCCAGTGACCAGTCCATCCACTCTGTTAATGTTTCAAACTGCGCTTCGGTAAATTTGCCGCGCGCAATCCCTGACTGATTGGTGACAACTACCAGCGCATAGCCCAGTGTTTTAAGCTCGCGCATAGCATCAATAACACCGTCGATAAATTCGAACTCGTCGATTTCGTGTACGTAGCCGTGATCAACATTAATTGTGCCGTCACGGTCGAGAAAAATAGCGGGTACGGACTTTGCCACCTTTTATAGCTCCTGAATAAGGCATGTGGCGCTAGTATCGCATGTTTCGGCAGGCAAGAAAGTGCTCATCGTAGAAACCCTGATTGATTTAGACGTCTGGATGCCTTAACATCCATTTTGTTGACGGCTTTTGACCGCATCAGACAGACGAAAATGCCACGGTAACTTCATTACGATAATAAATAATCAATGATTAAACTTTCGAATATCACCAAAGTGTTCCATCAGGGGACCCGCACCATTCAGGCGTTGAATAACGTTAGCCTGCATGTTCCTGCCGGACAAATTTATGGCGTTATCGGTGCCTCAGGCGCAGGTAAAAGTACGCTGATCCGCTGTGTAAACCTGCTGGAGCGCCCGACAGAAGGAAGCGTTCAGGTTGGCGGACAGGAACTGACGACGCTATCAGAATCTGAACTGACTAAGGCGCGTCGTCAGATTGGCATGATTTTCCAGCACTTCAACCTGCTGGCCTCCCGAACCGTTTTTGGTAACGTCGCGCTGCCGCTGGAACTCGATAACACCCCAAAAGAAGAAATTAAGCGCCGCGTGACGGAACTGCTCGATCTCGTTGGCTTGGGTGATAAGCACGACAGCTACCCTGCGAATCTGTCTGGTGGTCAGAAACAGCGTGTCGCTATCGCCCGTGCACTGGCAAGTCAGCCAAAAGTGTTGCTGTGTGATGAAGCGACCAGTGCGCTGGACCCAGCCACTACTCGCTCCATTCTTGAACTGCTGAAAGACATTAACCGTCGCCTTGGCCTGACCATTCTACTGATCACGCACGAAATGGATGTGGTGAAACGCATCTGCGACTGCGTAGCCGTCATCAGCAACGGTGAGCTGATTGAGCAAGATACCGTCAGCGAAGTGTTTTCCCACCCGAAAACGCCCCTGGCGCAGAAATTTATTCAGTCCACACTGCATCTGGATATTCCGGAAGATTATCTGGCACGCCTCAAAGCGGAATCGACGACCGACAGCGTCCCGATGTTGCGCATGGAATTCACCGGTCAGTCGGTGGATGCGCCGCTGCTTTCCGAAACAGCGCGCCGCTTTAACGTGAATAACAACATTATTAGCGCGCAGATGGATTACGCCGGCGGCGTGAAGTTCGGCATCATGCTGACTGAAATGCACGGCACACAAGAAGAAACGCAAGCCGCGATCGCCTGGCTGCAGGAACACCATGTAAAAGTAGAGGTACTGGGTTATGTCTGAGCCGATGATGTGGCTGCTGGTTCGTGGCGTCTGGGAAACGCTGGCGATGACCTTCGTATCCGGGTTCTTTGGTTTTGTGATTGGTCTTCCCGTTGGCGTGCTGCTGTACGTCACGCGTCCCGGGCAAATCATTGAGAACGCGAAGCTCTACCGCACACTGTCTGCGGTTGTGAACATCTTCCGTTCGATTCCGTTCATTATTCTGCTGGTATGGATGATTCCGTTCACTCGTGTGATTGTCGGGACATCAATCGGTTTGCAGGCTGCCATTGTTCCGCTCACCGTCGGCGCGGCACCGTTTATCGCCCGTATGGTGGAAAACGCCCTGCTGGAAATCCCGACCGGCCTGATTGAAGCGTCCCGCGCAATGGGCGCAACACCGCTGCAAATTGTACGTAAGGTGCTGCTGCCAGAAGCCCTGCCAGGGCTGGTAAACGCGGCGACAATTACGCTGATTACCCTGGTTGGTTATTCCGCCATGGGCGGTGCCGTGGGTGCGGGCGGCCTTGGACAGATCGGCTATCAGTACGGCTATATTGGATACAATGCTACTGTTATGAATACGGTACTGGTATTACTCGTTGTTCTGGTTTATTTAATTCAGTTCGCGGGCGATCGCATCGTCCGGACTGTGACGCACAAGTAACGTTCTACAAAACACAATTATCACATTAAGGAAATAAGCATGGCGTTCAAATTCAAAACCATTGCGGCAGTCGGCGCCCTGATTGGTTCTCTGGCACTCGTGGGTTGCGGTCAGGATGAAAAAGATCCAAACCACATCAAAGTCGGCGTGATTGTCGGTGCGGAACAGCAGGTAGCTGAAGTCGCACAAAAAGTTGCGAAAGAAAAATACGGTCTGGACGTCGAACTGGTGACCTTCAATGACTACGTTCTGCCGAACGAAGCGCTGAGCAAAGGCGATATCGATGCCAACGCCTTCCAGCACAAACCGTATCTGGATCAGCAGATCAAAGATCGCGGATACAAGCTGGTTGCCGCAGGCAATACCTTCGTTTATCCGATTGCGGGCTACTCTAAAAAAATCAAATCTCTGGATGAGCTTCAGGATGGCGCGCAGGTAGCGGTTCCGAACGATCCAACCAACCTGGGCCGTTCTCTGCTGCTGCTGCAAAAAGTCGGTCTGATCAAACTGAAAGATGGCGTGGGTCTGCTGCCGACCTCACTGGATATCGTCGGGAACCCGAAAAATCTGAAAATTGTTGAACTGGAAGCCCCTCAGTTGCCGCGTTCTCTTGACGATGCGCAAATTGCTCTGGCGGTAATCAACACCACTTATGCCAGCCAGATCAACCTGACGCCGGCGAAAGACGGTATCTTCGTTGAAGATAAAGATTCCCCGTACGTCAACCTGATCGTGACCCGTGAAGATAACAAAGACGCGGAGAACGTGAAGAAATTCGTTCAAGCCTATCAGTCTGACGAAGTTTACGAAGCCGCCAATAAAGTCTTCAACGGTGGTGCTGTTAAGGGCTGGTAATTTTTAGGCGCTTTTCACAATCTGTAATATCATTCAGGACGGGCGTTTGCCCGTCTTGTCATTTATGCAAGCTCCTGATTCAATATGTGACAGTTAGATCATTCATTGAGGAAATATTATGCGTGCTTTACCGATCTGTTTATTGGCACTCATGCTGAGCGGCTGTTCCATGCTAAGCAGATCCCCTGTTGAACCCGTTCAAAGCACCGCAACCCCGCCAAAAGCGGAGCCGGAAAAACCGAAAGCGCCGCGCGCTGTTCCCGTCAGAATTTACACCAATGCTGAAGATCTGGTCGGCAAGCCGTTCCGCGATCTCGGTGAAGTGACCGGTGAATCCTGTCAGGCCTCTAACCAGGACTCTCCGCCGAACATCCCGACAGCACGTAAACGCATGCAGATTAATGCGTCAAAAATGAAAGCCAATGCCGTGTTACTGCATAGCTGTGAAGTCACCAGCGGGACGCCGGGTTGTTATCGTCAGGCTGTCTGCATTGGTTCTGCGCTCAACATCTCGGCTAAATGAGTCATTTTCAGTTTGAGCAAATCGGTGTCATTCGCTCGCCTTACAAAGAGAAGTTCGCCGTTCCCCGCCAGCCAGGGTTGGTAAAAAGCGTCAACGGCGAACTGCACCTGCTGTCTCCTTACAATCAGGCCGATGCGGTACGCGGTCTTGAAGCATTCAGCCACTTATGGGTGATCTTTGTTTTCCATCAGACGATGGAAGGGGGATGGCACCCCACCGTGCGCCCGCCTCGTCTTGGCGGCAATGCGCGGATGGGCGTATTTGCTACGCGCTCAACATTTCGCCCCAATCCCGTCGGCATGTCGCTGGTTGAACTGAAAGGCGTTGTCTGTCAGAAAGATCAGGTCATTCTGCAACTGGGCAGTCTGGATCTGGTTGACGGTACGCCGGTCATCGATATCAAGCCTTACCTGCCGTTCGCGGAATCGCTACCGAATGCGACCGCCAGCTATGCGCAACAGGCACCGCAAGCCGAAATGTCGGTGAGTTTTACCGACGAGATTGAGCAACAGTTTCCCGCGCTGGAAAAACGTTATCCCCTGCTGAAGACGTTTATTCGTGATGTGTTGGCGCAGGATCCGCGTCCTGCCTATCGAAAAGGGGAAGAGACCGGTAAAAATTATGCTGTCTGGCTGCATGATTTCAACGTGCGCTGGCGCGTAACCGAGACGGGTTTTGAAGTCTTTGCGCTTGAACCCCGCTAATTTCACGCCCTTCTCTTTTGACATCCCTTTCTCGCTGGTAAACTGAGTTACTTTTTTTTGTGTCAGGCTCACATTGAGCCTGTTCGATCGTTCAACTGGAACCGTAACAACATGCGTACTAGCCAATATCTGCTCTCCACTCTGAAGGAGACACCTGCCGACGCCGAGGTGATCAGCCACCAGCTGATGCTGCGCGCCGGGATGATCCGCAAGCTGGCCTCCGGGTTATACACCTGGCTGCCGACCGGCGTGCGCGTCCTGAAAAAAGTTGAGAACATCGTGCGTGAAGAGATGAACAACGCCGGTGCGATCGAGGTGTTAATGCCGGTGGTTCAACCTTCTGAACTGTGGCAAGAGAGTGGTCGTTGGGAACAGTACGGTCCGGAACTGCTGCGTATTGCTGACCGTGGCGATCGTCCGTTCGTACTTGGCCCAACGCATGAAGAAGTGATCACCGATCTGATTCGTAACGAGCTCAGCTCTTACAAACAGCTGCCGCTGAACTTCTACCAGATTCAGACTAAATTCCGTGACGAAGTGCGTCCGCGTTTCGGCGTGATGCGCTCCCGTGAATTCCTGATGAAAGATGCGTACTCTTTCCATACTTCTCAGGAATCTCTGCAGGAAACTTACGACGCGATGTACGCGGCTTATAGCAAGATCTTCAGCCGCATGGGGCTGGATTTCCGCGCGGTACAGGCTGACACCGGTTCTATCGGCGGCAGCGCCTCGCACGAATTCCAGGTACTGGCACAGAGCGGCGAAGACGATGTGATCTTCTCTGATTCCTCTGACTACGCGGCCAACATTGAATTTGCGGAAGCCGTTGCGCCGAAAGCGCCGCGCGCCGCTGCAACGCAAGAAATGACGCTGGTTGATACGCCGAACGCAAAAACCATCGCCGAGCTGGTTGAGCAGTTTAGTCTGCCAATCGAGAAAACCGTGAAAACCCTGCTGGTGAAAGCCGTGGAAGACAGCAAGTCTCCGCTGGTCGCACTGCTGGTTCGCGGCGATCACGAATTGAACGAAGTCAAAGCGGAAAAACTGCCGCAGGTTGCCAGCCCGCTGACGTTCGCAACCGAAGAAGAGATCCGCGCGCTGGTGAATGCCGGTCCGGGTTCTTTGGGCCCGGTAAACATGCCAGTGCCGGTGATTATTGACCGTACTGTTGCCGCAATGAGTGATTTCGCGGCAGGGGCTAACGTGGATGGTAAGCATTACTTCGGCATTAACTGGGATCGCGATGTCGCAACCCCGGAAGTCGCTGATATCCGTAACGTCGTCGCCGGCGATCCAAGCCCGGATGGAAAAGGCACGTTGCTGATCAAACGCGGTATCGAAGTCGGTCATATCTTCCAGTTGGGCACCAAGTACTCGGAAGCAATGAAAGCCGCCGTCCAGGGTGAAGATGGCCGCAACCAGATCCTGACTATGGGTTGTTACGGTATCGGGGTCACACGCGTGGTAGCAGCGGCTATTGAGCAGAACTACGACGAGCGCGGGATCGTATGGCCTGACGCTATCGCGCCGTTCCAGGTGGCGATTCTGCCGATGAACATGCACAAGTCCTATCGTGTGCAGGAACTGGCGGAAAAACTGTATGCCGAACTGCGTGCGCAGGGCATCGAAGTGCTGATGGACGACCGTAAAGAGCGCCCAGGCGTGATGTTCGCCGATATGGAACTGATCGGTATTCCGCACACTATCGTGCTGGGCGACCGTAACCTCGACAACGACGATATTGAATACAAATACCGTCGCAATGGCGAGAAACAGTTGATAAAAACCGGCGACATCGTCAACTATCTGGTTAAACAGATTAAAGGCTGATGTCATAAGAGGCTCTGATTTTCAGGGCCTCTTTTTTACATGGATTGTATAAAATGGCTAAACTCACGGCGTATTACCGCCTCTTCCTCCCTTGCCTTCTTTTGCTTTCGGCCTGCACCGTTGACGTCAGCCCACCGAATAAATCCGCCGCCGCCATTGATGCACAATCCAAAAAATGGGCGGTTACATTCCAGCGCCAGAGCTCATTTACGAATAAAGCACTCGTCGAAATTACCGATACCGACCTTAAGCCAGGCGATCTGTTGTTCTCCTCCAGCCTCGGGGTGACCTCATTAGGCATCCGCGCGTTCAGCAATGCTTCCGTAAGCCACGTTGCCGTCTATCTGGGCGATAATGAAGTCGCAGAAGCCACCGGCGCTGGCGTACAAATCGTGTCACTCAAACAGGCGATGAAACACAGTGATAAACTTTTTGCCCTGAGAGTCCCGGAGCTGACTCCGCAACAGGCCGCTGAGATCAAAACCTTCGCCTATAAAATCAAAGACAGCGGCTATAACTATCGCGGTATCGTGGAATTCATTCCGTTTATGGTGACTCGCCAGATGTGTTCACTAAACCCCTTCTCTGCGGATTTCCGGCAACAGTGTGTCAGCGGGCTGGCGAAAGCGCAGTTGAGCGATGCACGCGAGGGAGAAAAAACGGCGTGGTTTTGCTCTGAATTCGTCACTGATGCATTTACCAAAGCGGGACATCCGCTAACCCTGGCGCAATCGGGCTGGATCAGCCCTGCTGACCTGATGCACATGCGGGAAGGCGACGTTGCCGCATTTAAG
The DNA here is from genome assembly GCF_050252275.1 of Citrobacter sp. NCBI lineage: Bacteria > Pseudomonadati > Pseudomonadota > Gammaproteobacteria > Enterobacterales > Enterobacteriaceae > Citrobacter > Citrobacter sp. The sequence goes on from NZ_JBFWLF010000074.1 coordinate 7,336, forward strand.
CCAGAAACGCAGCTACGCTATGTCGGTCATTTGAAGTTAGGGATTTATATCAAGACGGGACGTTTTGTAGGACTGACGCGTTAAGCGCGATACACAATAGCAAAACTGCGGGTAAGATGATAACTGTCCAGTCACCCGGACAGTTATCATTGAGTCCATCACTCAGTCGGTGCAGCTCTTACCCGGAATAAATTTAATCTCTTTATCGGCCATCAGCGTTTTCACCGGCTCATGGGTATCTGGATTCGCCTCCAGCGTGAAGTGCCCTTCGACGGACAACAGCACCGGTTTCTCACTGGTGCCACGCGCCGCAAGATAACCGCGTTCCAGCTCTGCGTTACTGGCAACAGAAACCTGCTTTCCGGTTGCGCAGTCGGTAAAGGTCGCGGCATCCGCCATATAGAAATACATGCCACGCATCGCCATTGGCGTTACCGGCAAACTGGATTTCACCGGTTCAAGCGTATAGTTAAATTGTGATTCAACCGGATTGCCTTCCCGATCCAGCATCTCCAGCGCTTCGCCTTTCGCGCGATAATAAGACTTCTCACCCTGACTGTCGGTCAGCACCAGTTTATCGGCCGTGCGCGCCCAGGTGCCGTAGGAAGCAAAAGAAGACGGCTCTTCACGCACGCCCTGATAGCGTTCGTTCATTACCCATGTGCCATCTTTCTCCAGAAACAGTGAGGTCTCAATACCCTCGCAGTCGGCACAAGGCAGAATGCCCCGCCAGCTTTGCTGCATCGGTTTTAATTCTGCAACCTGAGTCGGCTGGATAACATCAACCTCTGAACGGTTGTTACAGCCAATCAATGCGAAGAGCGTAAATGCCGCCATCGCTGAAAGTAGTGTTTTTTTCACCCTGACTCCCTATCACATTTTATTCCTGCCCGTCAGTCATCACGACGGACTTTACCGCGAAGGGCTTTTACTGAGGATTTCTGCGCCTTCGAGTTTAATCTTCGCTCTTTCGATGCCCGCGTCGGTCGGGTTGCGCGTCGGCTTTTTTGTACTGCGGTGAGCTCTTTTATAACCGCTACCAGTCTGGCAAGCGCCGCTTCCCGGTTGAGTTCCTGGTTGCGGTACTCCTGCGCCTTAATAATCATCACGCCATCAGCGGTAATCAGATGATGGCTGGCAGCCAGCAAACGTTCCTTATAATACTCTGGCAGGCTGGAGGCCCGAATGTCAAAACGCAAATGTATCGCCGTTGAGGTCTTATTGACGTGCTGTCCTCCTGCGCCCTGGGCGCGAATGGCGGTGATCTCCAGCTCATCGTCGGGGATCGAGACAGTCCGCGAAATGACGATCATACCGGTTGTTGCCACGGCGTCAGATGAATTTCCAGATTATTCTGAGAATCAGACAGCCAGATCGCCCCGTCCTGAATTGTCGCCTGTAGCGTCATGGTACGGCTCGCAAAGGCGCTAAGCTGGGTCAGTTGTTCATCATCCAGATACCAGACAGTGAGATTCGAAAACTGTGCGCATTTGCTTTGATTCTGCTGCCACCAGATCTGCGCCGCCCGGCTATTGTAGGCAAACAGCGCCACATCAGCAGCCTGCGAACACGCTTTCTTAATACGGCGCTCATCCGGTAGCCCCAGTTCAACCCACAAGTCGATACCCAGATGATCGTTACGCAACCACGCTTCCGGTTCATCCTCTGCGCTTAAGCCACGCGTAAACTGGAGACGCTCATCCGCATACTTAATCCACGCCAGCAGACGCAACATCATTCGTTCCTGGGTTTCAGAGGGGTGACGCGCCAGCGTCAACGCCGCATCAAGAAACTGGTTACGGTCAAGGTCAGCCACGTTGACGACGGCTTTATAAATTGTCGCTTTAAGCGCCATGGAAAAACTCCTTTCGAATCAGGCAGCCATTGTAGCGAAAAAGGAGCCAAAAGGCTGTCCGGGGATCATCAATCAGGCGCTGATATTGCGTGAATGGCTGTGGTATAGTCACCTTGCTAAACAGAGTTTATCTTCGTAGGCTTAGACTTGCATCCACGGTTAAGTCAGAATGCTGACAGGAGGGCATGTGGAAAAATATTGTGAGTTAATACGCAAGCGGTATGCGGAAATCGCCAGCGGAGACTTAGGGTATATCCCGGATGCGCTGGGTTGCGTATTAAAGGTGCTTAATGAAATGGCGGCAGACAGTGCCCTTTCAGAGTCGGTCAGGGAAAAGGCGGCGTATGCTGCGGCGAACTTACTGGTGAGCGATTATGTCAATGAATGATACATACCAACCCATCAACTGTGATGACTACGACAACCTTGAGCTCGCCTGCCAGCATCATTTATTACTGACGCTGGAACTGAAAGATGGTGAAGTTTTGCAAGCGAAAGCCAACGATTTGGTTTCACGGAAAAACGTGGAATACCTAATCACCGAGGTTGCGGGTGAAACGCGCGAGCTTCGTCTCGATAAAATTGTCAGCTTCAGCCATCCGGAAATCGGTACCGTGGTGGTTAGCGAATCCTGAACCCATATTGCCTGGTGGCGCTGCGCCATCAGGCATTTCCACCGGTTTGATCCCACACCAGTTTCACCCCCGACTCCTCACCCGCCGCGCCGTCACGCGTGACAAATACGCCTGCAGCCGCAATCAGCGTTTCGCCGTAAAACAGCAATGGCGTGGTATCTCGTCGCCAGGAAGGTACATTCAACTCCTGCCAGATTTTCTTGAGCTTGCGGCCACCGCTACGGCCAACGATATGCAGCATTCCCGGCGCTTTAAAACGGATACTGACACGCTCATCCTCACGAGGCGCGCGCAATTCGTCCCCCAACAGTAACCGCAGTTGGCCCAGCCCGGCAGGCAACGTGAGCGGTAACTGCCAGCGAGGCCAGGGCAGTATTGTCTCACTTTGTCCGACAACAGATTTAATCCACCACAACTGTCCCTGAAAGCGCCGCACCTCGTACTCGCCGAAACGCAGGCACGGTGACGCATCTTCACGCGCCAGCGCCACCTCCTGCCAGAGACGTTCCAGTCCATCGCGTGAAGGCATCGGCGCATTTTTCGTCGCCAGCCAGCGGCGAAGTAGCGCAGCGCGCCGGACACGGCTCATCGCCATGAGCGGCGTTAACTCCAGCGTGCCGTTTTCCGTGGTACAAGAAGACAGTTCATCGGCAAGCAGTTCATCCAGCAGACTCTCTTGTTCAGCACACAGCGCTGCGCTGCGTGCCGTGGCGTCAGCGAAATGCGGCCAGCGCTGTTGCAGAAGCGGCAGAACCTGCAAACGCAGGAAGTTGCGATCGTAGGCGTCATCCTGATTGCTTTCATCTTCAATCCAGCGAAGCTGATGCTGCCTTGCCCATTGCTCCAGTGCCGCACGGGGTTGTGTCAATAACGGACGAATGAGTAACGTGCCCGCAAACTCAGCACTCTCCGCCATTGCAGACAGCCCAGCCGGTCCGCTGCCGCGTTTGAGCGCCAGCAAAAAGGTTTCACACTGATCGTCAAGATGCTGGGCAGTCACCAACACCTCACCGGGCAATAGCGCATCGGCAAATGCCTGATACCGCGCCTGCCGGGCCTGCGCTTCGATTCCCAGCCCGGCGTCCACCAGCGTGACCCGCTCCACCACCAGCGGAACCTGCCATTGCGCGCAGATGGCTTCACAGTGTGCCACCCACTCATCGGCGTGAGCGCTAAGTCCATGATGGATGTGCATGGCACGAAGCGAGAGAGTCGGTTGTTGCGTCCGCCATTGCACCAGTTTGTGTAAGAGCACGGTAGAGTCCAGACCGCCGCTAAAGGCGACCAGTATCTGTCGGGAAGTGATAAGCGAGGTGTTCAGCGTGAGTGTTGTCATAGCGGTTATTTACAGTGACGTTGCCCGGCACGTTACCGGGCAATCGTCACAATAACAAGCCTTACTGCTCATACAATTCGAGCGGCAGGCCATCCGGGTCTTTAAAAAAGGTGAAGCGCTTGTTGGTGAAGGGATCAATGCGGATGGCTTCACAATTAACGTGATTCGCCTCCAGATGCGCCACCGCGTTATCCAGGTCATCCACGCTGAACGCCAGATGGCGCAAGCCACAGGCTTCCGGATGACCAGGACGCGCCGGCGGGAAAGGAAATGAAAAAAGCTCAATCACATATTGTCCATTCAGCGCCAGATCGCCCTTCCACGAGTCTCGTTCTGCGCGATAGGCCTCGCTCAGCAGCGTAAACCCCAAAATATCGCAATAGAAGGACTTACTCGCGGCATAGTCTGTCGCAATAATCGCAATATGGTGAACCTGTTTTAATCCCAGCATAGTGTCTTCATCTCCGTTATTTATCATCAGCACGTTACCCGCCCGGGAGCGCTGAAGGCAAGTCGTCATGCCGTTTTTAAGACTCGTACGAGGTATACGCCGTCGTCATCCTGTTTCGCCCCGTGAATATCCGTTTCAAAGCCCGGATAACGCTGACCAACAGAACAGAGCATCAGCAGAAAATCGAGTACGGCGCGACTCTGCTCGGTGAGCATTTCTCCCGGCATCAGCAGCGGAACGCCGGGAGGGTATGGCAGGATCATATTCGCCGACACGCGTCCCACCAGTTGATCGAGGGGGACCGTTTCGACTTCGCCTTTGATCTGTCGCTGCCAGGCCTGATGCGGCGTCATGATCATTTCCGGCAATGTATCAAACGCACGCAGCATCAGACCGGAAAGATCGTGTTGGCGGATGAGCTGGTGGATCCCTTGCGCCAGATCCTGAATACGCATGTTGCGATAAAAATCAGGATCTTCTGCATACAGATCCGGCAGCATATTCTTCACGCGCAAATTGAGATCGTAAGAGCGTTTAAATTCGGTCAGTCCACGCAACAGCCCCATTGCCCGGGTTTTATCGATACCAATACTGAAGAGAAACAGCAGATTGTACGGCCCGGTTTTCTCCACCACCACGCCGCGCTCATCAAGGAATTTCGCCACCAGCGCGGCGGGGATCCCCTCGTCACTCATCTCCCCTTGCTCGTTCATACCGGGCGTCAGGATCGTGACTTTTACCGGATCGAGGAACATATGGTCATCGTCGGCATCGGTAAATCCGTGCCAGTCTTCACCGGGCGCCACCGGCCAGCACGCAGCTTCATCAACCTCTTCCGGTTGCCAGATATCAAAGAACCAACCGTCAGACTCTTCACGTAGCCGCTGCACTTCTTTGCGAAAATGTAACGCGCGCTCCACAGAGCGATTGATTAATCGCTTACCGGAATTTCCCCGTAGCATCGCTGCCGCCGTCTCGATGGAGGCGACAATCGGATAACTCGGTGAGGTCGAGGTGTGCATCATAAACGCTTCGTTGAAGGTCTCTTCGTCATAATCCCCTTTAATATGAATCAGCGACGCCTGCGATAGCGCCGCCAACATTTTGTGGGTGGATTGCGTTTCGAAAATCACCTTGCCAGGCACCCGTTCACCGCTCATCCCGCTTTTCCCCTGATAAATGGGATGAAAGTGGGTATAGGGCACCCAGGCAGAATCGAAGTGGATAGAGGGGACATCCAGCGTCTGTTTGATCCAGTTAGTGTTATACAGCAGGCCGTCATAGGTTGAGTTAGTGATCACGGCATGAACTGGCCACTGCGCCTGCGCCGTGGCGGCAACTTTGTTCGCAATACTCTCACGCGTGAACTCACGCTTCGGAATGCCGCCCAGAATACCGAGCGCATTACGCGTTGGTTTCAGCCAAATCGGGACGACGTCGCTCATCATTAACAAATGCGCGAGCGACTTATGGCAGTTACGGTCAATCAATAGCGTACTGCCGGTCGGCGCGGCATACATCCCCACAATTTTGTTTGAGGTGGAGGTACCGTTAGTCACCATGTAACTCTGCTCTGCACCGAACGTTCGGGCGATATACTCTTCGGCCTCCAGATGTGGCCCGGTGTGATCGAGTAACGAACCCAGTTCAGTGACCGATATCGATACATCCGCTTTCAGGGTATTACCGCCGAAAAAGTCATAGAACAGGCAGCCAACCGGACTTTTTTGATAGGCCGTTCCGGCCATGTGCCCCGGCGTGCAGAAGGTGTATTTTCCCTCTTTCACATAGGTGAACAGCGCTCTGGTAAAAGGCGGCGTGATATTGTCGAGGTACTCGTTGGTGTACTGGCGAATGCGCGTCGCGATATCTTCCGCCTGCCCGAGCGCATACTCGAAAAACCATAGCGCCATGCGCATGTCGTGAACGCTGACATCCATCGTCGAATGCGTGTTGATAAACGCATACAGCGGTAAATACTCATTGAGCTGGTTAATCTCACTGCACAAATCAAGACTGTACTCATCCCAGTCAAAAATCACCCCACAAATGCGCGGGTTGTGTTCGATAAATTTCAGCAGGTCGACACTGTTTTGCGGCCAGATAATCTGAAATCCCTGTGATTGCAGCGCACGCTCAAGCTCGTTAATGGGCTCGTCTTTATAAAAAACCCCGTGCGGCCCCATAATGGCGATGATATTCATGCGTTCCTCCTGGAAAAACCTTAGCTAATCATAGCCTGTTCAAACCGCAGGTAAAAAAAAGGGCCACAAACAAATTGTGGCCCTTTTCGGAATGGTCAACGCTTAGGCGTAGCCGTAGCTCATCAGACGCTGATAGCGACGGTTCTTCAAATCTTCTGTGCTCAATACATCGAGATCCGCGAGGTCAGCCAGCAGCTGCGCTTTCAGCGAAGCCGCCATCGCTTCCGGATTGCGATGCGCGCCGCCCAGCGGTTCCGGGATGATGGAATCAATCAGCTTCAGCTCTTTCAGACGCGGCGCAATGATCCCCATCGCTTCTGCGGCCAGCGGCGCTTTGTCTGCACTTTTCCACAGAATGGAAGCACAGCCTTCCGGAGAGATAACGGAATAGGTGCTGTATTGCAGCATATTCACTTTATCGCCCACGCCGATCGCCAGCGCGCCACCGGAACCGCCCTCGCCGATCACGGTGCAGATAACCGGCACGCTCAGACGTGACATTTCACGCAGGTTACGGGCGATAGCTTCGGACTGACCGCGCTCTTCGGCACCCACGCCTGGGTAAGCCCCCGGAGTGTCGATAAAGGTAATGATCGGCATGTTGAAACGCTCGGCCATTTCCATCAGACGCAGCGCTTTACGATAGCCTTCCGGCGCCGGCATACCGAAGTTACGACGGATTTTCTCTTTGGTCTCGCGGCCTTTCTGATGACCAATGATCATCACCGGACGACCGTCCAGACGCGCAATGCCGCCGACGATAGCTTTATCGTCCGCATAAGCGCGATCGCCCGCCAGTTCGTCAAATTCATCAAACGCCAGGCGAACATAATCCAGGGTGTAAGGACGCTGCGGATGGCGTGCCAGTTGGGCAACCTGCCATGCGCCAAGATCGGCGAAGATTTTACGCGTCAGTTCTACGCTTTTTTCACGCAGACGATGCACTTCTTCATCGATGTTAATATCCAGTTTCTCGTCCTGACGGCTCACCGCAGTCAGAGAATCGATTTTTGCTTCCAGCTCTGCAATCGGCTGTTCAAAATCAAGGAAATTCAGACTCATAGTATTCCTGTATTAGTCAAACTCCAGTTCCACCTGCTCCGAACCAATGAGGCCACGGAGATCGTTAAGCAAACGATCGCTCGGAGAGACACGCCACGTCGCGCCAAAACGCAACCGCGCACGTGCATCCGCCCTCTGATAGTAGAGATGTACTGGAATTGTCCCCGAGCGGTGGGGTTCCAGAGACTGACGGAGTCGGTTTAAAAGCTGGTCATCAATTTGCCTGTCCGTCAGCGAGATAGCAAGCCCGCGAGCATATTTTTCCCGGGCTTCGTCAATATCCATCACTTCGCGGGCGGTCATTTTAAGCCCCCCGCTGAAGTCATCAAAGCTGACCTGTCCGCTGACGATAAGTATGCGGTCTTTTTCCAGCAATTGCTGGTATTTATCCAGGGCGTCGGTAAATAACATCACCTCCAGACGTCCGGAACGGTCATCCAGCGTACAGATGCCGATACGATTGCCGCGCTTGGTGACCATAACCCTTGCGGCAATGACGAGCCCCGCAGCCGTGGTCACTTTACCACGTTCTGTCGGATGCATGTCTTTCAGCCGGTAGCCTCCGACATAGCGCTCAATTTCTTTCAAATACTGGTTGATCGGGTGACCCGTCAGGTACAACCCCAACGTTTCGCGTTCCCCATCTAACACCACCTGCTCTGGCCACGGCTGGCAGCTGGCGTAGGATTGTTCAATTTGCTCCGGCTCTTCCGCCAGCACGCCGAACATATCTGCCTGACCAATTGCTTCTGCTTTCGCGTGCTGATCGGCGGCTTTCAGCGCATCGCCCAGCGAATTCATCAGCGCAGCACGATGCGGCCCCAGCCTGTCGAACGCTCCGGACATGATCAATTTTTCCAGCACCCGCCGGTTGAGCTTTTTGGTATCGGTGCGCGCACAAAGATCAAACAGCTCACGGAAATAGCCGCCGTTGTTACGCGCCTCAATGATCGCCTCGATCGGGCCTTCACCCACGCCTTTGATCGCGCCGATACCGTAGACAATCTCGCCGTCGTCGTTGACGTGGAAGTGGTACAGCCCGGAGTTGATATCCGGCGGCAGGATTTTCAGCCCCATGCGCCAGCACTCATCCACCAGCCCCACCACCTTCTCGGTGTTGTCCATATCGGCAGTCATTACCGCCGCCATAAACTCAGCAGGATAGTGCGCTTTCAACCACAGCGTCTGGTAAGAGACCAGCGCGTAGGCAGCGGAGTGCGATTTGTTAAACCCGTACCCGGCGAATTTCTCCACCAGGTCGAAGATTTTCATCGCCAGTTCGCCGTCAATACCGTTTTTC
>NZ_JBFWLF010000075.1:0-15951 GCF_050252275.1 Citrobacter sp.
TATCCTGTGGTTGATGAATGAATATACGGTTATTTTTCGAGAAGAATCCGATGCCAGATCAAATAACCCTGATAGTTGTGTCACAAATATTGATTTGATTTATGTATTGAGAGGCAAGGGGTCTGTTAGTCTTGCTGGCCTATCGATAACTCAAGGGATTGTTGTGCTGGAAATCTTTTCTTAACCAACTGAAAAATATCTTCAAATATTTTTCGCATAGCAAAATTCATGGTTCGTCCAGGACGAATCCGTTTTTGTATGGGTTAAAAAAGGGTCAACATGCACGTCACATGGACTGTCAGTCCCGTGGGATATCAGCGCATTGCGAAGCGCTGTCCTGCCTGCAATATCAAACGCGATTTCATCCCTTCCGGGGCTTTCAGAATGAATTCACAAAAGAAACTGCTGGATGTCTGGAGCATCTATAAGTGTCTTCATTGCGATTATACCTGGAATATCAATCTGTTCTCTCGACTCCCTGTCAGCCGTATTGACCGCGATCTTTTTGCGCGGATCGTTGGCAATGACGCAAGCGCGATCCTGCTTTTCGCTCACGATCGCCAGGTTTTGAAGCGAAATAATGCTGAGCTTTCCGGTAGCCCGGAGTTTGCTGTTCGCGAACAGTGGCGGATGACGCTTGCCCGGCATCAACAGGTGAAGGTCACTATCCGCTTAACGACCGCCTTTCAGGTCAGTCTGTTGTCGGTGATGAAAAAGCAGTTACGACTCAGTACGGGGGAGGTCGCGCGACGGATTGCAGAAGGGAAGATTCGCGGCATTACGCTGCGTGAGCTAAAAAATCGCAAAATTCATGAGACGACGCATGAGTTTTGGATGAGTCACGACGCGTTCTACGCAACCCGAAAAATACACATCGGAGTGAAACGCTAAACCAGACGACGCCCGCCAGTATAGCGGGCGTCACCGTCCAACGAGTCAATCCTGCGAGGGATATCGCGTTTCCGTGATGAGGTCTTTTTATTTTACGGACAATTTCTCCTGAAATATCAATCTTCAAGTGAGATAAATTCTTCGCAAAAAGGCGTATAGGGACGCAGATTCGCGTAATTCCGCGAGAAGCGAAGTCTGCGGTCAATATTTTTGACCAGCCTGTTTGTGGAATCTTCATTCAGGAGTTTACACACGTGCCGTGTATCCAGACGTAATATTTTGCACGCCTCCAGCGTTGGACAGAAATTCATGGAATGGAACGTGATCTGTTTTTCACTTCTCGCCACCACAGGCATTTCATCAACTGTGGTGTGAAATCGACTTACCAGCAAGCGATGGGCCGCTTCTAACAGATTGCTGTGTTCAGCACGCAGTATCGCGCTATTCTCACAGAACCAGGCCGTTCGACGCGCAATGGAATCGGCATTCAGCGCCCTAAGATCGTCATCGGTCGCCGAACGTAGTCTATTGATTTCATTTCGAACATCCGCGCGATAAAGAGTTGCGCATTCTCGCTGAAGAATACCTTTATGTACGGTAATATCCATTCCTGCTTTATCAAACGCTTCGGTACAGAGGAATAAAATCCGCCGCCGCCCCTGGGCCAGCGCATCCTGAATAGAGTATCCAAAGGCTATCTCTTTGATACCTGACCACGCAATGGCGAAGGCACACATCGGACAAGGTTCACTGGTTGAGAGAAGAAGACAACCGGATAAATCTTTGCCGATCTTTTTCCCGGCGAGTTTAATGGCATTAATTTCCGCGTGCGATGTCGGGTCTGATTCTGTTTCCTCACCATCATGCGCAAAGGCAATGATTTCCCCATCCTTGATGATGACTGCGCCAAAACCTTTATTCCCTTCACGCAGACTTTCTTCTGCTTCACGAATGGCGTGGCGCATATAGGATTCAAGTTGAATAATATCATCCATAAGTTATTTATTCCGTGGCATATTTTTATGAATTATTACACCGCCGTTATTCCGCTGGCAAGGAACAATAACAGAATTTACTGCTGCACAAAAAAGCGTTATTTACGTAAGGATTGGTGACTCATTATTTATTTGAAAAGAGATTTCTGCATAAACGCGCCGATCCCCTGTGCGATGCCGCCGAATAAAAACAGCAGCATTCCCGGAACGACTGACGCCGTGCCAAACGGCTGCGCGTTTTTTCGCAACCGTCTTTTTTTGCATAACACAATTAATGCGTTCTTATTACAAAAATAGTTTCTATTCGCATCTTATCTATTCCTGCGGTCGCTGCAATTCCATACTTTTTATCTGGTTATCTGTGAATGCTTTCACAACATCCATTCAGTCATAAGCCTAGCCTCATAAGTAGCTATTTGTACTCAGTTTGCCTTACGTAAACTTATTATTAAGGAATGGCATATGTCGCAACGAGACTACCTTGATGAACTGATTCCTGGCTTCACGCCCTTGTTGGCTATCAAAGAAGCTTCCCGCTGTTTGCTGTGTCACGACGCACCGTGCAGCCGATCCTGTCCGGCGGAAACAGACCCGGGGAAATTTATCCGCTCTGTTTATTTCCGTAACTTTAAGGGCGCGGCCGAAACCATTAGAGAAAATAACGCGCTTGGCGCCGTCTGCGCCCGGGTATGTCCCACGGAAAAACTCTGCCAGCACGGCTGTTCCCGTTCCGGAATTGATAAACCTATCGATATTGCCCGTTTGCAACGGTTTGTCACCGACTTTGAACGACAAACGCAGATGCAGATTTATCAGCCAGGCCGTAAAGATAAGGGCAACGTCGCCATCGTGGGGGCGGGCCCAGCCGGGTTGCAGGCCAGTGTCACGTTGTGCAATCTGGGCTATGACGTCACTGTGTTCGAAAAATCGGCTCAACCCGGCGGTTGGTTGCGCCACGGCATTCCTGAATTCCGTCTGCCGCAATCGGTGCTGGACGCTGAAATTGCGCGTATTACGGAAATGGGGGTGACAATCCGCTGTGGCTGCGAGATTGGCAACACCGTCACGCTGGAGGCGCTCAAAGCTGAATATCGCGCTGTCCTGCTGACGGTCGGCCTGTCAAAAGGCATGTCGCTGCCGTTGTTTAATGACGCGGGGACGGCAGAAATCGCCGTCGACTTTTTAAAACGCGCGCGTGGCAAGGCGGGTGGCATATCCGTGCCGCAAAGCGCGCTGGTGATTGGCGGCGGCGATGTCGCCATGGACGTGGCCAGTACGCTCAAAATTCTCGGCTGTGAATCGGTTACCTGCGTGGCGCGTGAAGAGCTTGCGGAGTTCCCGGCCAGTGAAAAAGAGTTCACCACCACCCAGGCGCTGGGCGTCTCTATCATTGATGGCTTTACGCCAACGGCAGTTGACGGAAATAAGGTCACCTTCAGGCACGTGCGCCTGCCTGGCGAGCTATCTCTGACCGCAGAAAAAATTATCCTCGCCGTCGGTCAGCATGCCGGGCTGGAAGCCTTCTCCGGCATTCAGGTACAACGCAATACCGTAGACACTCGACATTACCAGACTGCAGTTCCGGGACTGTTCGCCGCTGGCGATATCGTCCAGGGAGATAAAACCGTGGTGTATGCCGTTAAAACCGGGAAAGAAGCCGCTCAAGCCATTCATCACTATTTAGAGGAGGCGTCATCATGCTAACCAAAGATCTCTCTATTACCTTCTGCGGCGTGAAGTTTCCCAATCCGTTCTGCCTCTCTTCTTCCCCGGTCGGCAATTGCTATGAGATGTGCGCTAAAGCCTACGATAGCGGCTGGGGCGGCATCGTTTTTAAAACCATCGGTTTCTTTATCGCCAACGAAGTTTCTCCCCGCTTCGACCATCTGATTAAAGAAGACACCGGGTTTATTGGCTTTAAAAACATGGAGCAGATTGCTGAGCACCCGCTGGCGGAAAATCTTGCGGCGATTTGTCGGCTCAAACAAGATTACCCGGATAAGGTGCTGATCGCCTCGATCATGGGGGAAAATGAGCAGCAGTGGCAGGATCTGGCGCGTCTGGTCGAAGAGGCTGGCGCGGATATGATTGAATGCAACTTCTCCTGCCCGCAGATGACCTCTCACGCCATGGGGAGCGATGTGGGGCAAAGTCCTGAACTGGTGGAGAAATATTGCCAGGCGGTGAAACGCGGATCTTCTCTGCCGATGCTCGCTAAAATGACGCCCAATATCGGCGATATGTGCGAGGTTGCGCTGGCGGCGAAACGCGGTGGCGCCGATGGTATTGCCGCCATCAACACCGTCAAGTCAATTACCAATATTGACCTCAATCGTAAATTGGGTCTGCCAGTCGTCAACGGCAAATCCAGTATTTCGGGCTATTCAGGTAAAGCGGTGAAACCGATTGCCCTGCGCTTCATTCAGCAGCTACGCACCCATCCTGAGCTGAAAGATTTTCCGATTAGCGGTATCGGTGGAATTGAAACCTGGGAAGATGCTGCCGAGTTCTTGCTGCTGGGCGCCGCAACGCTTCAGGTGACAACCGGCATCATGCAGTACGGTTATCGCATTGTTGAAGATATGATCAGTGGCTTGTCGCACTATCTTAACGATCAGGGTTTCGACTCGCTGGATGAGATGGTGGGGCTGGCAAATGCCAATATCATTCCGGCAGAAGATCTCGACCGCAGTTATATCGTTTACCCGCATATTAATCAGGAAAAATGCGTCGGCTGCGGTCGTTGCTACATTTCTTGCTTCGACGGTGGTCATCAGGCGATGGAGTGGAACGAACAGACGCGGACCCCGCACTGCAATATCGAAAAATGCGTCGGCTGCCTGCTGTGCGGCCATGTTTGCCCGGTCGCGTGTATCAGCCTCGGAGAGGTAGTATTCAAACCCGGCGAAAAAGCGCATTCGGTCACCCTTTAACGCCCGGACGTTTTCCGGCTCACCACGGTGGGCCGGATGGTGTCCCCTGCAGGAATCGAACCTGCAACTAGCCCTTAGGAGGGGCTCGTTATATCCATTTAACTAAGGGGACGAGGCGGCACGAGTATACCGGTTTTTGTTTGCCCCGGTAAGAGAGTGACCGCCTGACTGTTCAAACCGTCGCCATTCAGGACTGATTTTCCTCCTTTTTCTGCGCATTGTCTCTTTTTTGTGCCGCGATTCTGGCTTCTTCTTTGCGGGCGTTGCTCATATCGTTGCGGATCTGCGCGTGGCTCATCAGGGCAAAGATAAAGGTGCCGCCGCAAATGTTTCCGGCAAGTGTGGGTAAGGCAAACGGCCAGAGGAAGTCGCTCCAGTGCAGCGTGCTGTTAAATACCAGATAGAGAATTTCGACAGACCCGACGACGATGTGGGTGGTATCGCCCAACGCAATCAGCCACGTCATCAGGATGATCACCACAATTTTCGCTGCACCCGCCGCCGGGAACATCCAGACCATGGTGGCAATCAGCCAGCCGGAAATAATGGCATTGGCAAACATCTCCGTAGGGGAATTTTTCATCACGTCCATGCCGATCTTCACGAACGCATCGCGGGTCTCTTCGTTGAAAATGGGCATGTATTCAAAGGCCCACGCCGCGACGCCGGTGCCCAGCACGTTCCCCAGCAGTACGATGCCCCACAGTCGCATCAACAGGCCCGCGTTACTGAGCGTCGGATTCTGCATGACGGGCAGCACGGCGGTGACGGTGTTTTCAGTGAACAACTGCTGGCGAGCCATGATGACGATGATAAAGCCAAAGGTATAGCCGAGATTCTCCAGCAAGAAACTGCCGGGTACCCCCTCCAGTTCAACGTGGAAGATCCCTTTTGCCAGCAGCGAAGCCCCCATCGAAAGCCCGGCGGCGATGGCAGACCACAGCAATGCCATCGCGTCCCGTTCCAGCTCTTTCTCCCCGTCCTGACGAATATGCTCATGAATCGCCATCGCCCGCGAGGGGAGGCGATCCTCATCCAGTTCTATCTTCTTCCCATTCTGTTTTTCTTCACTTTCGACGGCAAGCTCGTCGCTATGTTTATCTATTTTGTCGTTTTCATGATCGACCATCATTCGTCTCCGGTATAAGCACTGACACGTTAAAGCGTAGCGGTTTTTAGCCTGCCCCCTGTCAGGACATGTTCTGAAAACGCAAAAATGGTAACGTTTGTTTTTCTTCATCCCGCTAAAATAGAAGCGCGACGATTCTGGTGTGACCAGGCTATGATCAAATCAACAAGTTCGGTGATATAGACATCGTTTGACGTACTGTTACAATCGCTCACACCTTTACAGGCGGATACGATAGCGTTCCGTCATGGATGGCAATCAGCGATAGCCATAATTAACAGGGAGACATTTATGAAGCTTCGCCTGTCGGCGCTTGCGCTGGGAACCACACTGCTGGTGGGGTGTGCGAGTTCCGGCACAGAACAGCAGGGGCGTTCAGACCCGTTTGAAGGGTTCAACCGCACCATGTACAACTTCAACTTTAATGTGTTGGATCCGTATATCGTTCGACCGGTGGCCGTCGCCTGGCGTGATTATGTTCCGCAGCCTGCCCGTAATGGTCTGAGCAACTTCACCGGTAACCTGGAAGAGCCGGCGGTGATGGTGAACTATTTCCTGCAGGGCGATCCGTATCAGGGGATGGTGCATTTCACCCGTTTCTTCCTCAACACGATCCTGGGGATGGGGGGCTTTATTGACGTCGCCGGTATGGCGAACCCGAAACTGCAGCGTGTTGAACCGCATCGCTTCGGCAGCACTTTAGGTCATTATGGCGTAGGTTACGGTCCTTACGTGCAGTTACCGTTCTATGGTAGCTGGACGATCCGTGATGATGGCGGCGATATGGCGGATACGTTATATCCGGTGCTCTCCTGGCTGACCTGGCCGATGTCTATTGGTAAATGGACGATTGAAGGGATTGAAACCCGCGCGCAGTTGCTGGATTCCGATGGTCTGCTGCGTCAGTCTTCCGATCCCTATATTATGGTTCGTGAAGCTTACTTCCAGCGTCATGATTTTATCGCTAATGGCGGCAAGCTCAAGCCTCAGGAAAACCCGAACGCGCAGGCGATTCAGGATGAACTCAAAGAGATCGATTCCGAGTAAGCCAGATTGAGCAAATAAAAAGGTGAGCTAAAAAGCTCACCTTTTTTACATCTGCAAGAAATCAGAATGCGTAGTTGAAGTTGGTACCGAACAGCCAGGCTTTACCTTCAGACTCGAACTGGTACGGACCTTCGTTAATCTTAACGCTCTGACCGTGCATATAAGAGACACCAACGTCCACAGACGCATCTTTATTGAAGGCGTAGGTGGTACCGGCGCTCAGCCAGAAGCGGTCCTGATCCGGAATCGAGATAGAGCGGTTTTGTGATGGAACCGGGCTATCATCGAAGGCGATACCGGTACGGAACGTCCAGTTATCATCGTAGTAGTAGGTGGTACCCAGTGCGATGCGGTAAGCGTCTTTAAAGCCTTCATGTTTCTGGAACAGCGTATCACCACTGGTGGATTTCGCTTTCAGCTCCTGGAACTGACTCCAGCTGGTATAGGCCAGGCTGTAGTGGATAGCCCACTGCGGCGCTACGCGGTTATAACCGGACACTTCCCACATTTCTGGCAGGTTAAGCGTCAGGTAACCTGACTGAGTGGCGCCGCCGGTAGCGGTCGGGATACCCAGGTTGTAGTTGTTGATCGCCGGAGGCAGATCGCTGCTGTAATTACCTTTAAAGTCAATTTTGACTTCAGAACGGTAGGTCAACGCGTAGCGGTTGTTTTTATCCAGTTCATACAGGATCCCGGCGTTCCAGCCGAAGCCCCATTGGTTACCATTCAGATGAGCAATTTTGGTATCGCTTGGGATGCCATTTGCGGTGGCAGCCAGTTGCTGACCCTGCGGCGTTTGTCCGGCAGGAGAGTTCATCACCTGACCGGCGACCAGTTGACCCAGGTCACCGGCGAAGCGTTCGATTTTCGCACGCGCATAAACGGCGTTCAGACCAAGACCGAAGCTCCAGGCATCGTCTAAGCGATAGGCGCCGCTTAAGTTGAGGTTCATGGTTTCGAGGTCGGTGGTACCGCCAACAGAACCGCCTGCGTAGGTATCGTTGAACTCTGTTGCCAGACCGTAGTTAGAGGTAATTGATGCCCCCCAACCGAACTGATCGTTAATTGGCGCAACAAAGTGTGCGTTTGGCACCCATGCCGTTGGCGCGATGTTATCGGCATCAAGGCTACGACCAGACGGTGAGCGTCCGCTGATGTTGACGTCCGGATCGATATAGACCGCACCCGCAGAGAACGTCGGGCGTTCGAACATTGTGATCAGCGCTGGGTTACGGCTGACGTTACCTGCATCGTCTGCGATAGCGCCTTCACCCGAATAGGCCCGGCCGAGGCCAGAGGAAGAAAATTCGTTTAACTGAAAGCCTGCAGACCAGGCCTGGGTGGAGATAATTGCCACTGCGACTGCGAGAGCAGACTTTGTTAACAGGGTTTTCTGGCTCATGACCATAACCTCAATTGATTTATTTTTATACAAACTATGTTACATGGTGTAACAGGAGCGCGAAGTGTAGGGTCTGTGGTACAACATAGAAATCAGACCAGTGGCGTGAGTATAGGTCTGACCAGCTGAAATGTTGCAAGTATGTTTATAACTTTTTTCAATTGTGATCTTAAAAACGCGATCCAGCTGGCAAAATTGACGGTTTGCGCACTCACCCTTTTAGGTGAAATTTGTTTTAGATCATTTTTAATTGTGATTTCGGTCACTTATCGCATTTCGCACAATTAACAACTGGAGAGGTGAATGTGGGGGGCGTAAAATATCCCCATCGTTTATCTGGCACCCTGGGTGCGAAATACAGAGGAAATCTACAATGAGTAAATGCAGTGCTGATGAAACCCCGGTTTGCTGCTGTATGGATGTTGGTACCATCATGGACAACTCCGATTGCACCGCATCATACAGCCGCGTGTTCGCTAACCGCGCAGAAGCTGAAGAGACGCTGGCGGCGCTGACCGAAAAAGCCCGTAGCGTGGAATCTGAACCGTGCAAAATCACCTCGACCTTCACCGAAGAGTCTGACGGCGTGCGTCTGGATATCGATTTTGTCTTCGCCTGCGAAGCCGAAACCCTGATTTTCCAGCTGGGTCTGCGTTAATCCCGCCTCGTTGTTTCTGATGCCCCGGTGAGTTTTCCCCGGGGCATTTTCGTTTCAGGCAGTGATTATTCACTGTGTCGTAGCTCTCACTTTCTTTGCGCTCCGCTTGGCTAAATGTAAAAAATTGGTTAAGACTATGATCAGGTCAGACCACTTATTTATTTTTTACAGGGGAGTGTTATGAGTCAGGCATTACCGCTGGTCACCCGTCAGGGCGATCGCATCGCCATCGTGAGCGGATTACGTACGCCTTTTGCCCGTCAGGCGACCGCATATCATGGCATTCCCGCCGTCGATCTCGGCAAAATGGTGGTTGGCGAACTGCTTGCACGCAGTGAAATCCCTGCTGATGTGATTGAACAACTGGTTTTTGGCCAGGTGGTACAGATGCCGGAAGCGCCGAACATCGCGCGTGAAATTGTGCTCGGGACCGGGATGAATGTGCATACCGATGCCTACAGCGTTAGTCGTGCCTGTGCGACCAGTTTTCAGGCAGTCGCTAACGTCGCAGAAAGCCTGATGGCCGGCACCATTCGTGCGGGTATCGCCGGTGGGGCTGATTCATCTTCGGTGCTGCCCATTGGCGTCAGCAAAAAACTGGCGCGGGTGCTGGTCGATGTCAACAAAGCCCGCACGATGGGGCAGCGTCTGAAACTCTTTTCCCGTCTGCGCTTGCGCGATCTGATGCCCGTCCCGCCTGCTGTGGCGGAATACTCAACCGGCCTGCGAATGGGCGATACCGCCGAGCAGATGGCGAAAACCTACGGGATTACCCGTGAACAACAGGATGCCCTGGCGCATCGTTCTCACCAGCGGGCCGCCCTGGCGTGGGCAGAAGGCAAGCTCGCCGATGAAGTAATGATCACTTACACGCCGCCTTTTAAAGAGCCCCTGTCTGAAGATAACAATATTCGCGGCAACTCCACGCTGGCAGATTACGCCAGACTGCGTCCGGCATTTGACCGCAAACATGGCAGCGTTACGGCGGCAAACAGCACTCCGCTGACCGATGGCGCGGCGGCAGTCATCCTGATGACGGAATCTCGAGCGAAAGAGTTGGGGCTGGTTCCGCTCGGCTATCTGCGCAGCTACGCGTTTACCGCGATCGATGTCTGGCAGGATATGCTGCTGGGTCCGGCCTGGTCTACGCCGCTGGCGCTGGAACGTGCGGGCATCACAATGGCCGATCTGACGCTTTTCGATATGCACGAAGCCTTTGCCGCGCAGACGCTTGCCAATCTCCAGTTACTTGGCAGTGAGCGTTTTGCCCGCGAGGTGCTCGGTCGAAGCCATGCCACTGGCGAAGTGGATGACAGCAAATTTAACGTACTTGGCGGTTCAATTGCCTTTGGACATCCATTTGCCGCGACGGGCGCGAGGATGATCACGCAAACGCTGCACGAATTACGTCGTCGTGGTGGCGGCTTTGGCCTGGTCACCGCCTGCGCAGCGGGTGGGCTGGGTGCGGCAATGGTTCTGGAGGCGGAATAATGGAAATGACATCGGCTTTTACGCTTAACGTGCGTCTGGACAACGTCGCGGTCATCTCTGTTGATGTCCCCGGAGAAAAGATGAATACCCTCAAGGCGGAGTTTGCCTCGCAGGTACGCATCATTCTTAAACAGATTCGCGAGAACAAGGCGATTCGCGGCGTCGTCATTATTTCTGCAAAAGCGGACAATTTTATTGCCGGGGCGGATATCAATATGATTGGCCGCTGCAAAAGCGCCCATGAAGCAGAAACGCTGGCGCGACAGGGGCAGCAACTGATGGCCGAGATTAACGCGCTGCCGATCCCGGTGGTGGCCGCCATTCACGGCGCTTGCCTGGGTGGCGGACTTGAACTGGCGCTGGCCTGTCATACTCGCGTTTGCACGGACGATGCAAAAACCGTACTCGGTTTACCGGAAGTGCAACTCGGGCTGCTGCCGGGGTCGGGCGGTACCCAACGGCTACCCCGACGGGTGGGTGTTAGTACGGCGCTGGATATGATCCTCACTGGTAAGCAACTTCGCGCGAAGCAGGCGCTGAAAGCGGGGCTGGTGGATGAGGTAGTCCCGCAGACGATCCTGCTGGATGCTGCCGTGGAATGGGCGAAAAAAGATCGTCCCGTTCACCGCGCTTTACCGGTTCGTGAACGTATTCTGGCGGGCCCGCTCGGACGGGCGTTGCTGTTCCGCATGGTTAGCAAGAAAACAGAACAGAAAACCCAGGGAAATTACCCGGCGACAGAACGTATTTTACAGGTGATTGAAAACGGACTGGCACAGGGGAGTAGCAGCGGCTATGACGCGGAGGCGCGCGCGTTTGGCGAGTTGGCGATGACGCCGCAATCGCAGGCGTTACGCAATATCTTTTTTGCCAGTACGGACGTGAAAAAGGATCCGGGCAGCGAGGTGCCGCCAGGGCCGCTTAACAGCGTCGGCGTTTTAGGTGGTGGACTGATGGGAGGCGGTATTGCGTACGTCACAGCCTGTAAAGGTGGCTTACCAGTTCGCATCAAAGACATTAATACCAAAGGAATCAATCACGCGCTGAAATACAGCTGGGATCAGCTTGAAACGAAGGTACGTCGTCGGCATATCAAAGCCAGTGAACGTGACAAACAGCTGGCGCTAATATCGGGTTCGATCGACTATCGCGGCTTTTCCCATCGCGACCTGGTGATTGAAGCGGTATTTGAAGATCTGTCGTTAAAACAACAGATGGTGGCGGAAGTTGAGCAGAATTGCGCATCCCACACCATTTTTGCCTCCAACACGTCATCTTTACCGATTAGCGATATTGCGGCCAAAGCGGCCAGGCCTGAGCAGGTGATTGGTCTGCACTTCTTTAGCCCGGTAGAAAAAATGCCGCTGGTGGAGGTGATTCCGCATGCTATGACGTCGGGGCAAACCATCGCCACTACGGTTAAGCTGGCGAAAAAACAGGGCAAAACGCCAATTGTGGTGCGTGATAAGGCTGGGTTCTACGTAAACCGCATTCTTGCGCCGTATATCAATGAAGCGATTCGCCTGCTGACCGAAGGTGAGCGTGTCGAGCAGATCGACAGCGCACTGGTAAAGTTTGGTTTTCCGGTTGGGCCAATCCAACTTTTGGATGAAGTCGGAATCGACACAGGCACTAAAATTATACCGATACTGGAAGCCGCTTATGGCGAGCGTTTTAGCGCCCCTGCAAATGTTGTTTCATCAATTTTGAATGACGATCGCAAAGGTAGAAAAAATGGTCGGGGTTTCTATCTTTATGGGGCGAAAGGGCGTAAAAGCAAAAAACAGGTCGACCCTACAATTTATACGCTTATAGGCGCTCAGGGGCAGAGCCGGCTCTCCGCTTCGCAGATTGCGGAACGCTGCGTCATGTTAATGCTCAATGAGGCGGCACGCTGCTTCGATGAGCAGGTGATCCGTAGCGCGCGCGATGGTGACATTGGCGCGGTGTTTGGTATTGGTTTTCCTCCGTTTCTCGGTGGCCCGTTCCGTTATATGGATTCTCTCGGGGCGGGTGAAGTGGTTGCGGTATTGCAACGTCTGGCTTCGCTGTATGGTCCGCGGTTCACGCCGTGCGATACGTTGTTACAGATGGCGGAGCGGGGTGAAAGTTTCTGGAAAGCAGATGCAACTGACCTGAAAGAACAAGGTCAAATGTAAGGTATATCCGCACTGAATGGCTGTGAGTTGGTTAAATTGTAAACACAGATTGACTATACTTACGCCATTGAGGTAAAACACAGCGTTTCATTCAGTGAACGGATAAGGCACAATGCCGGCCACTGCATTACAGCAACCCTGAGGGGTTTTGGCTGGGGTGCGTGTGATTCTGGTTAACAAAAGCGGTGCAATATGCAAGTTTTTATCATGCGTCACGGCGACGCGGCCCTCGATGCCGCCAGTGATTCGGTTCGTCCCTTAACCCCCTGCGGTTGTGACGAATCACGCCTTATGGCGAACTGGCTGAAAGGTCAAAAAGTGGATATCGAACGTGTTCTGGTGAGCCCGTTCCTGCGAGCCGAACAAACGTTGGATGTGGTAGGGGGATGCATGAACCTGCCTGGCGACGTGGATGTTTTGCCGGAGTTGACTCCCTGCGGCGATGTCGGTCTGGTCAGCGCCTATTTGCAGGCTCTGGCCAATGAAGGCGTAGCCACCGCGCTGGTAATCTCACACCTTCCGTTAGTGGGTTACCTGGTGTCCGAGCTGTGTCCTGGCGAAACGCCGCCGATGTTTACCACCTCCGCGATTGCCAGTGTGACGCTGGATGAAAGCGGAAAAGGGGTGTTCAACTGGCAGATGAGCCCGTGCAACCTCAAAATGGCGAAAGCGATTTAACCGCTGTATTTTCTGTAAAGAGCCGCTGATGCGGCTCTTCAGACTGCTGACAAAGAAGAAAAAACGTGGTTTTTCTTCTTTGTGGTTATCAGCCGAAAATCAATAAATTGATTTTCCTGGTTTTTTAATGAGGTGCTCTCTGCTTGTCGGGGGACCGGAATCATGTTTGTCACTACGCTAAAGAGCCGCTGATGCGGCTCTTGTTGTTTCTGTGCTCAGGGCAGTTCCGGCGGCGCCCACTCTTCCACTTCGATTAACACCAGCAGCGCGGCATCGCCGCCGTACTCTTTCGGTGCCTGATGGAAGGCCATGACGTGCGGATGCTGCGCCAGCCACAGCGGCGTCTGTTGTTTCAGCACATGTTTGCCGTGACCGTGCATCACGCAGGCGCAAAACACATGTTCCCGGCGGCAGGCGGCAATCAGCGCGCCCAGTTCCTGCTTTGCCTGAAGCTGTGTCAGACCGTGTAAATCGAGAAACAGCTCCGGAGAGTAATCGCCACGGCGCATTTTCTTCAGCTCGAAATGGCTCACGTCAGGACGGACATATTTGATCGGGCCTTCCGTATTCAGCAGCGGCTGAAACTCATCAGAGAAATAATGGCTGGCATCGGCCTGCTCCGAAAGCAGCCGCTTAACCGGCACCTCGGTGATCTTTTTACGCAGCGGGCGATGAACAATAGTGTCCTGTTTAATCTGACGGGTGCCGGTCATCAGCTGCCGGAACAGCGCCTGGTCCTCCTCGCTCAGCGATGTTTTCTTTTTCATTCTGCGATCTCATCTTTTTTTATTGTCCGTTAGTTTACCCGACTCGATGCGGATGCGAATGCTCAAAACGCAATTTTCACCCGCAACCCCTGCGTGATTGCTGATTTATCGCCGTCTTCATGGCAAACTAGCCGCCGAAATTAATGCGAGCATGCCCTGGAGGAACAGGTGGATAAAATTTTCGTTGATGAAGCAGTGAGTGATCTGCATACCATTCAGGACATGTTGCGCTGGGCGGTCAGCCGTTTTAGCGCGGCGAACATCTGGTACGGTCACGGTACCGATAACCCGTGGGATGAAGCCGTGCAACTGGTGTTGCCATCGCTGTATCTGCCGCTGGATATTCCAGAAGATATGCGTACCGCGCGCCTGACCTCCAGCGAACGCCACCGTATTGTTGAGCGCGTAATCCGCCGTGTGAACGAACGTATTCCGGTGGCCTATCTGACCAACAAAGCCTGGTTCTGCGGCCATGAGTTTTATGTTGATGAGCGCGTGCTGGTGCCGCGTTCTCCAATTGGTGAGTTGATCAACAACCGCTTTGCGGGGCTGGTCAGGGAGTCGCCTCAGCTTATCCTTGATATGTGTACCGGTAGCGGCTGTATTGCGATTGCCTGCGCCTATGCCTTCCCGGAAGCGGAAGTGGATGCGGTAGATATCTCGGCTGACGCGCTGGCCGTGACCGAACACAACATTGAAGAGCACGGTCTGATCCATAATGTCACGCCGATTCGTTCCGATCTGTTCCGTGACCTGCCGAAAGTCCAGTACGATCTGATCGTAACCAACCCGCCGTACGTTGATGCGGAAGATATGTCCGATCTGCCTAATGAATATCGTCATGAGCCGGAGCTGGGTCTGGCGTCCGGCACTGACGGCCTGAAACTCACTCGCCGCATTCTGGGCAACGCGCCGGATTACCTGTCTGATAACGGCATTCTGATTTGTGAAGTCGGTAACAGCATGGTACATCTGATGGAACAATATCCGGATGTGCCGTTCACCTGGCTGGAATTTGACAATGGCGGCGATGGCGTCTTTATGCTGACCAAAGCCGAGTTGATTGCTGCCCGCGAGCACTTCAGCCTCTATAAAGATTAAACCACAACGACAACAACGAGACCGCAATGGCAGGAAATACAATTGGACAACTCTTTCGTGTAACCACCTTCGGCGAATCGCACGGGCTGGCGCTCGGTTGTATCGTCGACGGTGTGCCGCCAGGCATTCCGCTGACAGAAGCTGACCTGCAGCACGATCTCGACAGACGTCGCCCTGGCACGTCGCGTTACACGACGCAGCGTCGCGAACCGGATCAGGTGAAAATCCTCTCCGGCGTGTTTGAAGGCGTAACGACGGGGACCAGCATAGGTCTGCTGATTGAAAACACCGATCAGCGCTCGCAGGACTACAGCGCTATTAAGGACGTGTTTCGTCCGGGACACGCAGACTACACTTACGAACAGAAATATGGCCTGCGCGATTATCGTGGCGGCGGGCGTTCTTCCGCGCGAGAAACCGCGATGCGCGTGGCGGCAGGTGCCATTGCTAAAAAATATCTCGCTGAAAAATTTGGCGTAACCATTCAGGGCTGTTTGACCCAGATGGGCGACATTCCGCTGGCAATTAAAGACTGGTCGCAGGTCGAGCAAAACCCGTTCTTCTGTCCTGACCCTGATAAAATTGAAGCGCTGGACGAGCTGATGCGCGCGCTGAAAAAAGAGGGCGATTCCATTGGAGCGAAAGTAACCGTGGTCGCCAGCGGTGTGCCGGCAGGCCTGGGTGAACCCGTCTTTGACCG
>NZ_JBFWLF010000076.1:0-15920 GCF_050252275.1 Citrobacter sp.
CGATTCACTGCATTTAACAATGTGGTAAGCATCTGAATTTACCCCTGGTTCACTCTGATTTTTTCACGCTACGCGTTATCCCCCCTGAAAGGAAGCCGCTGAAAATAAGGGGGGGCCACGCAGCGTAATCACTATCTTCATCTAAACTTGTAACCGGTATCACAATTAAGGAGATGGAAAACCATGAAACAAACGGTTGCCGCTTTTATTGCTAAAACACTGGAACAGGCAGGTGTGAAACGTATCTGGGGCGTGACGGGCGATTCGCTGAACGGCCTGAGCGACAGCCTCAATCGCATGGGAACGATTGAGTGGATGTCGACCCGTCATGAAGAAGTTGCCGCGTTTGCGGCGGGTGCGGAGGCGCAACTGACCGGTGAACTGGCGGTTTGCGCAGGGTCTTGTGGACCCGGTAACCTGCATCTGATCAACGGTCTGTTTGATTGTCATCGTAACCACGTCCCGGTGCTGGCCATCGCCGCCCACATTCCGTCCAGCGAAATTGGCAGCGGCTATTTCCAGGAGACGCACCCACAGGAACTGTTCCGCGAATGTAGCCACTATTGCGAGCTTGTTTCCAGCCCGGAACAGATCCCCCAGGTCCTGGCGATTGCCATGCGCAAAGCGGTGCTCAATCGTGGCGTCTCGGTGGTGGTATTACCAGGCGATGTGGCATTAAAACCAGCGCCAGAAAGCGCCAGCAGCCACTGGTATCACGCGCCCTTGCCGATCGTCACGCCCGCAGAAGAAGAGTTAAGAAAGCTGGCTCAACTGTTACGCTACTCCAGCAATATCGCCCTGATGTGCGGCAGCGGCTGCGCGGGTGCGCATAAAGAACTGGTCGAGTTTGCCGCCAAAATTAAGGCCCCCATCGTTCACGCCCTGCGCGGTAAAGAACATGTCGAATATGACAACCCATATGATGTGGGGATGACCGGATTGATCGGCTTCTCATCCGGCTTCCATACCATGATGAATGCCGATACGCTGGTGCTACTCGGCACGCAGTTCCCTTACCGCGCGTTCTACCCAACTGACGCCAAAATTATCCAGATTGATATCAACCCCGCCAGTATCGGCGCGCACAGTAAGGTCGATATGGCGCTGGTAGGCGATATCAAAGCCACGCTGACGGCACTGCTGCCGCTGGTGGAAGAGAAAACCGAACGTAAATTCCTCGATAAGGCATTGAGCGATTATCGCGATGCGCGTAAGGGTCTCGACGATCTTGCCAAACCCAGCGAAAAGGCAATTCACCCGCAGTACCTGGCGCAACAAATCAGCCACTTTGCCGCCGATGACGCCATCTTTACCTGCGACGTCGGTACGCCGACGGTATGGGCCGCCCGCTACCTGAAAATGAACGGCAAGCGCCGTCTGTTGGGCTCGTTTAACCACGGTTCGATGGCTAACGCCATGCCGCAGGCACTGGGCGCACAGGCCACCGCACCGGGACGTCAGGTGATCGCTATGTGCGGCGACGGCGGATTCAGTATGCTGATGGGGGATTTCCTGTCAGTGGTCCAGATGAAGCTCCCGGTCAAAATCGTGGTCTTTAACAACAGCGTGCTGGGTTTTGTGGCGATGGAGATGAAGGCCGGTGGTTATCTCACTGACGGTACGGAGTTGCACGACACTAACTTTGCGCGCATTGCCGAAGCGTGCGGCATCACCGGTATTCGGGTGGAAAAAGCCGCAGACGTTGATGAAGCACTACAGCGCGCCCTGTCAATCGACGGCCCGGTGCTGGTGGATGTAGTTGTTGCAAAAGAAGAACTGGCCATTCCGCCGCAGATCAAACTGGAGCAGGCCAAAGGCTTCAGCCTGTATATGCTGCGCGCCATCATCAGCGGTCGCGGCGATGAGGTGATCGAACTGGCAAAAACCAACTGGCTCAGGTAAAACAATGCACATCGCCTTTCAAACAATAGGGATGTGCAATGATTGATCTACGCAGTGATACCGTCACCCGTCCGAGTCGCGCCATGCTTGAAGAAATGATGGCCGCCCCGGTGGGGGACGACGTGTACGGGGATGACCCTACCGTTAACGCTCTCCAGCAATACGCCGCTGACCTTTCAGGTAAAGAAGCGGCGTTATTTTTACCCACCGGCACCCAGGCCAACCTCGTGGCGCTACTGAGCCACTGCGAGCGTGGCGAAGAGTATATCGCCGGTCAGGGGGCCCATAACTATCTGTATGAAGCCGGTGGCGCGGCGGTGCTCGGCAGCATTCAGCCGCAGCCGATTGACGCTGCGCCAGACGGAACGTTACCGCTGGATAAAGTCGCCGCCAAAATAAAGGCAGATGACATCCACTTTGCCCGTACCCGCCTGCTAAGCCTCGAAAATACCCACAACGGCAAAGTCCTGCCACGAGAGTATCTGAAAGAGGCATGGGAATTTACCCGTGAGCGCGGTCTGGCGCTGCATGTCGATGGCGCACGTATTTTTAACGCTGTCGTGGCGTACGGCTGTGAACTCAAAGAGGTCGTGCAGTATTGCGACTCCTTTACCATCTGCCTGTCCAAAGGGCTGGGGACGCCGGTCGGATCGCTACTGGTCGGCAGCCGCGATTACATCAAGCGCGCCATCCGCTGGCGCAAAATGACCGGCGGCGGCATGCGTCAGGCCGGTATCCTGGCGGCAGCCGGACTGTATGCCCTGAAAAATAACGTTGCGCGCCTGCAGGACGATCACGACAACGCGGCCTGGCTTGCAGAGCAGCTACGGGAAGCCGGGGCGGACGTGATGCGTCACGACACCAATATGCTGTTTGTCCGCGTCGGTGAGGCCAACGCCGTAGCGCTGGGTGAATACATGAAGGCACAGGGCGTGCTGATCAACGCGTCGCCGATTGCCCGTCTGGTGACCCATCTGGATGTTTCACGGGAACAGCTTGCTGATGTCGTCGCCCACTGGCGCGCGTTCCTGACTCGTTAAGGAGAGAGATGTGCCGCAACGCATAGTGGTTCTTGGCGCCAGTGGTTACATTGGTCAACATCTGGTGCAGGCGCTCAGCCAGCAAGGACATCAGGTACTGGCGGTGGCACGTCGCATTGAACGGCTGGACAAACAGCAGTTGCCCAACGTCAGCTGTCATAAGGTCGATCTGAACTGGCCGACGCAGCTTGCGTCTCTGTTGACGAATGTTGATACCGTCTACTATCTGGTACACGGTATGGGAGAAGGCGGCGATTTCATTGCCCATGAGCGTCAGGTCGCGCTTAACGTGCGTGATGCTCTGCGTGAAACGCCGGTCGGGCAACTGATTTTTCTCAGCTCCTTGCAGGCACCGGAACACGAGCAGTCTGACCACCTGCGGGCGCGGCAGATCACCGCCGATACCCTGCGCGAGTCTGGCGTACCGGTAACGGAACTGCGCGCCGGGATCATCGTCGGAGCCGGTTCCGCCGCATTTGAAGTGATGCGCGACATGGTCTACAACCTGCCGGTGCTGACCCCGCCGCGCTGGGTGCGTTCACGTACCACGCCCATCGCGCTGGAAAACCTGCTGCATTATCTGGTGGCCTTGCTGGATCACCCGTCCCGTGAGCATCGGATCATTGAAGCCGCCGGGCCACAGGTGCTAAGCTCACAGCAGCAGTTCGACCATTTCATGACGGTGAGCGGCAAGCATCGCTGGCTTATCCCCATCCCCTTTCCCACCCGTTGGATTTCCGTCTGGTTCCTGAATGTCATCACCTCGGTGCCGCCTACCACCGCGAAAGCGTTGATACAGGGCCTCAGACACGATCTGCTGGCCGATGACAGCGAATTGCGGGCGTTGATACCCCAAAAGCTTATCGCCTTTGACGATGCTGTACGCAATACGCTGAAGGAAGAGGAAAAACTGGTGAACTCCAGCGACTGGGGTTACGACGCGCAGGCGTTTGCCCGCTGGCGACCGGAATACGGCTTTTTCGCCAAACAGGCCGGGTTTACCGTAAAGACATCCGCCAGTTTGCCGGCGTTGTGGCGGGTAGTGAACCGTCTTGGCGGCAAAGAGGGCTATTTCTTTGGCAATGGATTGTGGAAGATCCGCGCCGCGCTGGATCTGCTAGTCGGGCATCGGCTGGCAAAAGGTCGTCCTGAACACGAACTGCTTCAACCGGGCGATACTGTAGACAGTTGGAAAGTGATTATCGTCGAGCCAGAAAAACAGCTCGCGCTGCTGTTTGGCATGAAAGCGCCAGGCCTGGGACGGCTGAGCTTTACCCTTGACGATAAGGGCGATCATCGCGAAATTGACGTGCGTGCCTGGTGGCATCCGCACGGTATGCCAGGGCTTTTCTACTGGCTGCTGATGATCCCGGCGCACCTGTTTATTTTCCGGGGGATGGCAAAGAAAATTGCCAGACTTGCAGAACAAATCACAGATAAATCGTAAAAACTTACTGTATTGTTTCACGTTTCCCATTGCATACCGACGTAATTCACGGAAGAATGCGCACGACGTTTTATTAAACACAGTGGACTGATATGAAGGTACTGGTTACCGGCGCAACCAGCGGCTTAGGACGAAACGCGGTTGAGTTTTTGCGCAACAAAGGCATCAGCGTCAGAGCGACCGGTCGCAACGAAGCGATGGGTAAACTGCTCGAAAAAATGGGCGCGGAGTTTGTGCATGCGGATCTGACCGAGCTGGTCTCTTCGCAGGCGAAGGTTATGCTTGCGGGCATCGATACGCTGTGGCACTGCTCAAGTTTCACCTCACCCTGGGGAACTCAGGAAGCCTTTGATCTGGCAAACGTACGTGCGACCCGCCGTCTTGGCGAATGGGCCGTCGCATGGGGCGTGCGTAACTTTGTTCATATTTCCTCTCCATCGCTTTATTTCGATTATCACCATCATCGCGATATCAAAGAAGATTTTCGCCCGCACCGCTTTGCCAATGAATTTGCCCGCAGCAAAGCCGCTGGCGAAGAGGTCATCAGCCTGCTGGCCCAGGCAAATCCGCAGACCCGGTTTACGGTGTTGCGCCCACAGAGCCTGTTTGGCCCACACGACAAAGTGTTTATTCCCCGTCTGGCGCACATGATGCACCACTACGGCAGCGTGCTGTTGCCGCACGGCGGCAGCGCGATGGTCGATATGACCTACTATGAGAACGCAATCCACGCGATGTGGCTGGCGAGTCAGGAACTGTGCGACAGCCTGCCGTCCGGTCGGGTGTACAACATCACCAACGGCGAACCCAGAACCCTGCGCAGTATCGTGCAAAAGCTGATTGATGAACTGAATATTCACTGCCGGATCCGTTCCGTGCCCTATCCGATGCTGGATATGATTGCCCGCAGCCTGGAGCACTTTGGTAATAAGTCTGCCAAAGAACCGGCGTTAACCCACTACGGGGTGTCGAAGCTGAATTTCGATTTTACGCTGGATATCAGCCGTGCCGAAACGGAACTGGGGTATAAGCCGGTGGTGACGCTGGATGAAGGTATTGTGAAAACGGCCGCGTGGTTGCGCGACCACGGAAAACTGCATCGCTAACCTTGCCCATACTTTTCCAGTAACGCCTCAGCAATCGCCTGCGTTTCGGCATCGGCAACGCCGTTCCACAACGTCGGGCGGAAGTGCATCTGAAACGCCATCACAACGCGCTGCTGTTCACGCGCGGTCATTTCAGGCTTCACCCCATACCCATAACGCGACAACAGATCCAGCAGTGAGGCCATCTCAACGGGCGTATGCGGCGCCCGCCCAGCGAGGTAGAAATTTACCCGCTGCGCATCGGGCCAGGCGCCAATGCCTTGTGCTGCCAGCGCTCGCCAGGGAAACAGCGGACCGGGATCGTCTTTTCGCTGTGGGGCAATATCCGCATGCGCGACCACGTTCTGTGGCTTGATGTCGTAACGGGCGATAATGTCTTTTGCCAGCGGGATCAGCGCCTGAATCTGCGCAGGCTCAAACGGGGCAAAATATTTATCACCCGCCGATTTTTGCCAGCCGCGATTTTCCAGCTCAATGCCAATCGAGGTGTCGTTGATGCGCGTCGCGCCGCGCCAGAAACTGATACCGGCATGCCACGCCAGATCCTGTTCCGGCACCAGTTGCCAGATACGCGGTTTACCACGATGCAACGGCGGCACGGACGGGATCAGATAATGCGAACTGACGTTTTTATCCGTCAGCGTCGCCAGCGAGCTATCGAAGTCATCCGCGGTATAGTGGATCACCAACACTTTGATGCGCGGATATGCCGCCTGCGCCTGATGACGGGTATCAAGCTGATAACCGTCTTTATCAACGATCCCTTTTTCGCCCGCGCATCCCGTCAGCAGTAACGCAAAGGCCGCCAGCCATAACCCCTTTCTCATCGACGCGTTTTCACCGCCGTCCCGCTGACGCTGACCATCAGCATGCTGCTGTCTTTGCCGACCGTTTCATAATCGATATCAATGCCCACGACGGCGTCCGCGCCCAGCGCTTTCGCCTGCTCGCCTAGCTCTGCGAAAGCAATTTCACGCGCTTTGCGTAACTCTTTTTCGTAAGCGCCTGAACGACCGCCGACGATATCGCGGATACCGGCAAAAAAGTCCCGGAAAATATTCGCGCCCAGAATGGCTTCGCCTGTGACCACACCGCAGTATTCCACGATGCTTTGTCCTTCGAGCGTGGGGGTTGTCGAAAATTGCATGATGTCTCTCCTGGTTACATTCAGCACATTATCAGCGCCATACACTATCATTGAAAGGATATAATTGATTATCGTAGATGACTGTTATCTTAGAAGACTCATGGCAGAACGCTTATAAGGAAATCACTATGCGCTATTCGAAACTCTCCCTGCTCATCCCTTGCGCGCTGCTGCTCAGCGCCTGCACTACCGTCACGCCAGCCTATAAAGACAACGGGCCGCGTGCGGGGGCCTGTGTGGATGGCGGCCCGGACAGTGTGGCTCAACAATTCTATGACTATCGTATCCAGCACCGCAGTAATGATCTCACCGCCCTGCGCCCTTATCTGAGCGACAGCCTGGCGAAACT
Organism: Citrobacter sp.; assembly: GCF_050252275.1. Taxonomy (NCBI): domain Bacteria; kingdom Pseudomonadati; phylum Pseudomonadota; class Gammaproteobacteria; order Enterobacterales; family Enterobacteriaceae; genus Citrobacter; species Citrobacter sp. The sequence continues at coordinate 6,992 of NZ_JBFWLF010000076.1, forward strand.
GCTGTCGGATGCCAGTCGTGACAGTGCGCATCGTCAATTGATGAGCAGCGATCCGTTCTCCAGCCGCGCCACGCCGCCGGACAGCGCCAGTGTTGCCAGCGCTTCGACCATTCCGAATAGTGATGCACGAAACATCCCGCTACGCGTTGCGCTGAAACAGGGCGATCAGAACTGGCAGGATGAAGTGCTGATGATCCGTGAAGGCCAGTGCTGGGTCATTGATGATGTTCGCTATCTCGGCGGCAGCGTGCATGCCCCGGCCGGTACGCTTCGTCAGTCGGTTGAAAACCGTTAATCTCTCCGCTTAAACGCGCTAAAAATTGTCCCCCCGTAAATTGTCCGGCATTCTGCATGGAATGCCGACAATTGTTCTTACCGACCTTCCCCCTCGCTATTTTGTGCTATGTTTAATGAGAAATGCGCGTTATATTTAACTTTTAAAGCATAAATATTGCATAACTATTCTGTCAAAGGTACTATCTGCGGCTTCAATAGCTATCAGACGGCCAGTATACGAGCATCAATGAGTATTCAATTAAACGGCATTAACTGCTTCTACGGCGCGCATCAGGCGCTGTTCGATATCACGCTGGATTGCCCGCAGGGTGAAACACTGGTGTTACTGGGCCCAAGCGGGGCCGGTAAAAGCTCACTGCTGCGGGTACTCAATCTGCTTGAGATGCCGCGTTCCGGTACGCTTAACATTGCGGGAAATCACTTCGATTTCCGCAAGACGCCGTCAGATAAAGCAATTCGCGAGCTGCGTCAGAACGTCGGCATGGTCTTTCAGCAATACAATCTGTGGCCGCACCTCACCGTGCAACAGAATCTGATTGAGGCACCCTGCCGCGTGCTGGGTCTGTCGAAAGATCAGGCACTGGCGCGCGCCGAAAAGCTGCTTGAACGCCTGCGCCTGAAACCTTACAGCGATCGCTATCCGCTGCATCTCTCCGGCGGACAACAGCAGCGTGTGGCCATTGCCCGCGCGTTGATGATGGAGCCGCAGGTGTTGCTGTTTGATGAACCCACCGCCGCGCTGGACCCGGAAATTACCGCGCAGATCGTCAGCATCATTCGTGAACTGGCGGAAACTAAAATTACACAAGTGATCGTGACGCACGAAGTGGAAGTGGCGCGTAAAACCGCCAGCCGCGTCGTGTATATGGAAAACGGTCATATCGTCGAGCAGGGTAATGCGAGTTGCTTTGCCGACCCGCAGACCGAAGCATTTAAAAACTATCTCTCTCACTAAGATTCGGGACAACACAATGAAAAAAGTTCTGATTGCCGCGCTTATCGCAGGCTTTAGCCTTTCCGCTACAGCAGCCCAGACCATTCGTTTTGCGACCGAAGCGTCCTATCCTCCGTTTGAATCCATGGACGCTAATAACAAGATTGTCGGCTTTGATGTCGATCTGGCCAATGCGCTGTGTAAAGAGATCGACGCGACCTGTACCTTTACCAACCAGGCATTTGACAGCCTGATCCCAAGCCTGAAATTCCGCCGTTTCGACGCGGTGATGGCCGGGATGGATATCACGCCCGAGCGTGAAAAACAGGTACTGTTCACGACCCCTTACTATGACAACTCCGCGCTGTTCATTGGTCAGCAGGGTAAATTCACTGGCGTTGATCAGCTGAAAGGCAAGAAAGTGGGCGTGCAGAATGGCACCACTCACCAGAAATTCATCATGGATAAGCACCCGGAAATCACTACCGTTCCGTATGACAGCTACCAGAATGCGAAACTGGATCTGCAAAACGGCCGTATTGACAGTGTGTTCGGTGATACCGCGGTGGTCACAGAGTGGCTGAAAGACAATCCGAAGCTGGCGCCGGTTGGCGATAAAGTGACGGATAAAGATTACTTCGGCACCGGCCTCGGCATCGCCGTACGCCAGGGCAACGAGGAACTGCAGCAGAAATTCAACACTGCGCTGGAAAAAGTGAAGAAAGATGGGACTTACGAGACCATCTATAACAAATGGTTCCAGAAGTAAGCCTTGATGAACGAATTTTTCCCACTTGCAAGCGCCGCCGGGATGACCGTCGGCCTTGCCGTTTGTGCACTGATCCTCGGCCTGGCGCTGGCAATGCTTTTCGCCGTCTGGGAGTCAGTGAAATGGCGTCCTGTCGCGTGGACGGGTTCCGCGCTGGTCACCATTTTACGCGGCCTGCCGGAAATTCTGGTGGTACTGTTTATCTATTTCGGCTCCTCTCAACTGCTGCTGATGCTCTCTGATGGCTTTACGATCAATCTGGGCGTCGTGCAGATTCCGGTACGAATGGAGATCGAAAACTTCGACGTCAGCCCCTTCCTGTGTGGGGTGATTGCCCTCTCTCTGCTCTACGCAGCCTATGCGTCTCAAACGTTGCGCGGCGCGCTAAAAGCGGTACCGCTGGGGCAGTGGGAATCCGGCCAGGCGTTGGGACTGTCGAAGACCGCCATTTTCTTCCGGCTGGTGATGCCGCAAATGTGGCGTCATGCGCTGCCGGGGCTGGGCAACCAGTGGCTGGTATTGCTGAAAGATACCGCGCTGGTGAGCCTCATCAGCGTCAACGACCTCATGCTGCAAACCAAGAGTATCGCCACGCGAACCCAGGAACCGTTTAACTGGTACATTATCGCTGCGGCGATCTACCTGGTGATTACGCTGTTGAGCCAGTACATTCTCAAACGCATTGACCTGCGCGCGACACGTTTTGAGCGGAGACCGGGCTGATGTTTGAGTATTTACCTGAACTGCTGAAAGGACTGCATACCAGCCTGACCCTGACGGTGGCATCCATTGTCGTTGCCCTGATTCTGGCGTTGATTTTCACGATTGTTCTGACGCTGAAAACGCCGGTGGTAGTCTGGCTGGTGCGTGGCTATATCACGCTGTTTACCGGTACGCCGCTGCTGGTTCAGATCTTCTTGATCTACTACGGACCGGGTCAGTTTCCGTCTCTGCAGGAGTATCCGGTTCTGTGGCATCTGCTGTCAGAGCCGTGGTTGTGCGCCTTGATTGCACTGTCGCTGAACAGCGCAGCTTATACCACTCAACTGTTCTACGGGGCGATTCGCGCGATTCCGGAAGGCCAGTGGCAGTCCTGCGGCGCGCTGGGGATGAGCAAGAAAGACACGCTGGCAATCCTGTTGCCGTATGCCTTTAAACGCGCCCTCTCCTCGTATTCCAACGAAGTGGTGCTGGTGTTCAAAAGTACCTCTCTGGCATATACCATCACGCTGATGGAAGTGATGGGTTATGGTCAGCTGCTGTACGGTCGCACCTATGATGTGATGGTGTTCGGCGCAGCGGGAGTCATCTACCTGATCGTCAACGGCCTGTTGACGTTAATGATGCGTCTGATCGAGCGCAAAGCGCTGGCATTCGAACGTCGAAACTAAGCACTTTATTGCATAAATCACAACCAACAAGACGGACAAGTTTCTAACCTGTCCGTCTTTTTTTATTTATCACAAAATAGTTAATCATTTTTATTGCATACAAATTCATTTACTGGCATTGTAAATCCATGCCGCAGAAACGGCGCCTCATCATAACGGGAGTCCAACCATGAAAAAGTTAGTTCTGGCCGCATTACTTGCCTCTTTCGCCGTCGGTGCCTCTGCCGCTGAAAAAATCAGTTTTGGCGTCTCTGCGACCTATCCACCGTTCGAATCTATGGATGCCAATAATCAAATCGTCGGCTTCGACCTCGATCTGGCAAAAGCCTTATGCAAACAAATGCAGGCAGAATGTACTTTCACCAACCATGCATTTGACAGCCTGATCCCGGCGCTCAAGTTCAAAAAATATGACGCCGTGATTTCCGGTATGGATATCACTCCAGAGCGGAGCAAACAGGTGGCGTTTACGACCCCCTACTATGCCAACTCGGCGCTGGTAATTTCGAAGAAAGATACCTATAAAACCTTTGCCGACCTGAAAGGTAAACGTATCGGGATGGAAAACGGCACCACTCACCAGAAATACTTGCAGGACAAGCACCCGGAAGTGAAAACCGTGGCCTATGACAGCTATCAGAATGCGTTTATCGACCTGAAAAATGGCCGTATTGATGGCGTATTCGGTGATACCGCCGTGGTGAACGAGTGGCTGAAAACTAACCCGCAGTTGGGTGTGGCAACCGAGAAAGTCACCGATCCACAGTCCTTCGGTACCGGCCTCGGCATCGCGGTTCGCCCGGATAATAAAGTGCTGCTCGATAAACTGAACGCTGCGCTGGCGGCGATCAAGGCCGATGGTACGTACCAAAAAATCAACGACCAGTGGTTCCCGCAGTAAGACAGAGAGTTGGCTGTAGAGTGCCTGATGACGAGACGCTTATCAGGCCTACAAAATACACTTCACTCGCAAGCCGGATAAGGCACCATCGCCGCTATCCGGCAATCCATGACTCGTCCTTCAGCAACAATGTCAGCACTTCATAATGCGCGGTATGTGGGAACATATCGAAAAGCTGTACCCGTTCAATGCGATAGCCTGGCAATGCGGCAATGTCTTTCGCCATCGTCTGCGCATTACAGCTGGAATAGATGATAAATTGCGGTGCCATTCGGCTGAGGTAATCACACAAGGATTTACCAATTCCGCGGCGCGGCGGGTTCACCAGCACCAGATCCGGCACAGCCCCCTGCCCGGTGGCAAACTGCGTCGAATCCAGCGCCTGAAAATGAAGATTGGTTAAGCCCAGTTCCGCCGCTGACTGCTTCGCACAGGCAATGGCTTCCGGCGCAATTTCAATTCCCGTCAACTGCATCTGCGGCGTCGCGCAGTGCAGACCAAACCCACCGACACCACAGAACAGATCCCACATGTGGTTCACCGGCAACTGCCGCACCCAGTCACGCGCTGTGGCATATAATTGGCTTGCCACCGCCGGGTTGGTCTGGAAGAAACTGTGCGGGCGGATCCACAGCGGCACGTCGTTAAACCGCTCCGCCAGCGCCTGCTGTTCAGTCAGGAAGATTTCTGTCTCCCCTTCCAAAATCGCCATATGTACCGGCTGAAGATTGACGCTGATGACCTTCAGTTGCGGCAGTTGCGCCTGCAACCACGGCAGCGCAGCACGCAACTGCGCCAGTTTACTGTCGGAACGCAGAACAAAGCGCAGCATCATACCGCCATCAGACTGACTTTCCGTCAGCAAAAGGTACTTAAGCTCTCCCCGCTTGCGTGCCACGTTGTAGGGAGTTAGTCCGGCCCGCGCAATAAACGGTTTCAGCACAGCAAACACCGGGGCAAACGAGGCCGGATAGAGCGGGCAATCGCACAGATCTTCTGGCGTACCATCGCGATGCAACATGCCCAGCAACGGTTTTTCCACGCTGCCGCTGACCACCATCTTCGCTTTATTGCGAAACGCCTGCTCCGGGCCGCTGACCGGCACGCACCATTCTCCGACGGGAAAACCGGCAAGCAAATTTCGCAGATCGGCGGTTTTGGCGGTGAGTTGCTCGCCCACGGACTGCGTGATCCACTGACAGGAACGACAACGACCGGCGTCATAGAGTGCGCACTGCATACGGAAACCTTTATCTAAACAGGGGCGAGGATTATACACATTATTGTAAGCGGAAGAAGCGACGACTGGCTGCGGGCACAAACAGTAATAACAGCACCAGCATATCGGGCAGTTTTTGCATTACTAGCGTACGCAGAATCTCCCGCTTTGACTCACCCGCAATGCTGAACAGCTCTGGATAGCCGTAGCCCAGCGAGGCCGCCCACAAATAGCTGGCGGCAATCACCTGCGTGAGGAGATAGATCCAGCGCGCCCAGTTACGCCCTTTCACCAGTGAAAACGCACACCAGATTTCAATAAATACCAGCATCAGACTGCCGAGAAAAACCAGCGTTAAATTCCATGTCTGCACGCTGCGATGAATAAACTCGCCCAGTCCGCGAATGCCAAGGGTGTTGAAAATCATCAGCAGATCGAGCCCACGGATCATAATAATGGCGAGCGCCGCCACCTGCACCAGCGTGGGCACATTCAGGCGGGCATGTGATGAGGATGTTTTATTAAAAAATCCCAACGAATCGTCTTCCATGAAAACAATGCCGCGACGAGCGCGGCATTATGTAGCCAGGTTGGCAGATTTTAGTGTCTTCAGTCACGTCTTGCACGTTGGATATCGCGGATCCGCTGTTTTTCCGTGCGAGCCATCAAATACCAGGCGATAAAACCAACAATTCCCACCACCCCGAGTATCAGCGTCGCCAGGGCGTTAATTTCCGGGTTAACGCCCATCCGCACGCTGGAGAAGACCAGCATCGGTAACGTGGTCGCGCCCGGTCCGGAGACAAAGCTGGCAATGACCAGATCGTCCAGCGACAGGGTAAACGCCAGCAGCCAGCCGGAGACCACCGCTGGCATAATCATCGGCAGCGTAATCACAAAGAACACCTTCAGCGGCGTCGCCCCCAGATCCATCGCCGCTTCCTCAATGGAGCGATCCAGTTCACGCAGGCGCGAGGAGATCACCACCGCCACATACGCCGTACAGAACGTGACGTGCGCCAGCCAAATAGTCAGCATGCCACGATCCGACGGCCAGCCAATAGCGTGCCCCAGTGCGACAAACAGCAGCAACAAAGAGAGCCCGGTGATCACATCCGGCATCACCAGCGGCGCGGTGATCATAAAGGCAAAGCCGTTCGACCCGCGAAAGCGACCAAAACGCACCATCACCACCGCAGCAATCGTGCCGAGTATCGCCGCCATGGTCGCCGCGCAGGCGGCGATGGTCAAACTCAACCCCACCGCGCTCATCATTGCGCTATCACGGAACAGTTCGCCGTACCAGCGCGTTGACCATCCCGCCCACACCGTGACCAGTTTGGAACTGTTAAACGAGTAGATGACCAGCATCAGCATCGGCGCATACAGGAAAGTAAACCCGAGCACCAGAATCATAATCCGCCAGGGCGAACGAATTACCGGTAAGTTGTTCATCCGTGGGCCCCTCCGCTTTTTTGCTGATGTTTGTGAAACCACATAATCGGGACGATCAGCAGCAGCAACATGACAATCGCGACCGCAGACGCCACCGGCCAGTCGCGGTTGTTAAAGAACTCCTGCCACAGCACGCGACCAATCATGATGCTGTCTGGCCCGCCGAGCAGTTCCGGGATCACAAACTCGCCCACCGCCGGAATGAACACCAGCATAGAACCGGCAATAATGCCGCCTTTGGTCAGCGGGACGATCACACTAAAGAACGTTTTCAACGGACGCGCGCCCAGATCCAGCGACGCTTCCACCAGCGAGTAATCAATCCGCGTCAGTGCGGTATAAATCGGCAGCACCATGAACGGCAGATAGGCGTATACAATGCCGATATACACCGCCAGATTGGTGTGCAGAATGGTCAGCGGCTGGTCGATCACTCCCAGCCATAGCAAAAAGTTATTCAACACGCCATTATTTTTCAGTATCCCTATCCAGGCATATACGCGGATCAAAAAAGAGGTCCACGACGGCAGGATCACCAACAGCAGCAGAATATTACGCGTTGACGGCTTGCTGTGCGCCACCGCCCACGCCAATGGATACCCCAGCAGCAGACAGCAGAGCGTCGAGATCCCCGCCACCTGTAGTGACTGCAGATAAGCATCAAAATAGAGAGGATCGTCCGTCAACTGCAGGAAGTTACCGAGATTAAGGGTGATCGACAGTTGCCCGTCGGCCCACTCCATCAGCTCCGTATACGGCGGGATCGCTCGCGCCATCTCCGCCAGACTGATTTTAAAGACGATCAGAAAAGGCAGCAGAAACAGCAGGATCAGCCAGACGTAAGGCAGCGCTATCACCAGTTTGCGCCCGTGTTTCATCTGCACGCGCGCCAGCCAGAACGTAAAGCCGCCTGGTTTTTCTACGCGTGCCGGAGGTTCAAGTGTACTCATCTTCGCTCCTTAAACCGTCAACACCACACAACTGTCTGCATCCCAGCACAGACGCACCTCATCGCCCCAGGTCGGCAGACCTTTGCGATAACGGTGAGCGTTTTGCAACTGGGCGCTGATCATCTGTCCGCTTTTCAGGCGAACGTGATAGATGGAGAGATCGCCAAGATAGGCAATGTGCACCACTTCACCGACGGCGAAGTTAAAACCGTCGGCAGGCGGCTCTTCGCAGAGCATGATTTTTTCCGGGCGCAGCGCCACGTGTACCGGCACGTTATCCACCACCGACGCATCCGGATCGACCTTCAACGGATGCACCAGCCCAGGAGAATAGAGCACCAGACCGTCTTCCTGACGCTCTTTAATTACGCCCTCAAAGACATTGACCGAGCCGATAAACTCTGCGCTGTAGCGCGTGGTCGGGTGCTCGTAAATTTCTTCCGGCTCACCGATTTGCACAAACTTGCCACGGTTCATAATGGCGATACGCCCGGCCATGGTCATCGCCTCTTCCTGATCGTGCGTCACCATCACGCAGGTTACGCCGACGCGCTCAAGGATATCGACCACTTCGAGCTGCATACGGTCACGCAGCTTTTTATCCAGTGCGCCCATCGGTTCGTCGAGCAGCAGAAGTTTAGGCCGTTTTGCCAGGCTTCTCGCCAGCGCCACACGCTGACGCTGACCGCCGGAAAGCTGATGCGGTTTGCGTTTAGCGAACTCCTGCATATGCACCAGACCTAACATCTCGTCGACCCGGCTGGCAATTTCTGCTTTCGGCAGTTTGTCCTGCTTCAGGCCAAAGGCGATATTCTGCTCCACCGTCATATGGGGAAACAGCGCATAGGACTGAAACATCATATTGATGGGCCGTAAATAAGGCGGCACCTGGGACAGGTCGACGCCATCCAGCATGATTTGTCCGGTAGTAGGTTGTTCAAACCCCGCCAGCATGCGCAACAGCGTGGATTTTCCACAGCCTGATGCGCCCAGCAGGGCAAAGATTTCGCCTT
>NZ_JBFWLF010000077.1:0-15917 GCF_050252275.1 Citrobacter sp.
GCGGAACATTACGGTGAAGACCGTATCTCTTGCGGCATCCTGGCGCTGGTCTGCTTTCTGATCCTCACCCCGTTTATCAAAGTTGCGGATAACGGCGGCATCACCGTGATACCAGTAGAATGGATCTGCACTAAAGGGCTATTTGTGGCAATGATTGGCTCGTTGCTGTGGACAGAATTGTTCTGCTGGCTGAAACGCAAAAAGCTGGTCATCAAGATGCCCGAAGGGGTTCCGCCTGCCGTGCAGGAATCATTTGCCGCGCTGATCCCCGCCCTGTTGGTAATGATCCTGGTGCTGATTATTCGCATCCTGTTTGAAAATACCCACTACCAGACAATTCACCGCTTTATCTATGAAGTGGTTGCGACGCCGGTTCGTCACTATGGCACCTCCTATTTTGGCGCGCTGATGACGGTTTTCAGCATTACGATTTTATGGTCGGTAGGGATTAACTCTGGCTCAATGATCAACGGTATTATCCGGCCACTGTGGATGGAGAACCAGACGGATAACATCGCCGCCATTCAGGCGGGCGTCACGCCACCGCATATTATCACCGAGCAGTTTTTTGACATGATCTGGATGGGGGGCGCTGGCGCAACCTTATCGCTGGTCATCGCGATGCTGATTTTTGCCCGCAGTAAAAACATGCGGGAAGTGGCCCGACTGGGGGCCGGCGCATCGATTTTCAATATCAACGAACCCATTCTGTTCGGTCTGCCGGTCATCATGAACCCCATCATGCTAATACCGTTCAACCTGGTGCCTCTGGTGTTAGTCACCATCCAGTACGTCGCAATGAAAATTGGCGCCGTTGCCGTCACGACGGGCGTGTTTATTCCATGGACGCTGCCGCCGGTTATCAGTGGTTTTATCGTCACAGGCCATCTCAGCGGTAGCGTCATGCAGATCATCAATTTACTGATTGGCGCAATGCTCTATCTGCCATTTATGCGCATTGTCGATAAACAGTACCGCGCGGCAGAAGTCACCACGCTGGCTCAAAACGAGAGTACACCCGTTAAACAGGAGTAAAACATGTGGGGAATTATCGCCACCTGGCGAATGGCGCTTGAAGGCGTTACTGAGTCCGCTTCCGCGCTGGCTGCAGGCCAAACAGCGGCCAGTGCGGTAGTCGATGCCGTTGCCGCAGTTGAGGACTTCCCATTATACAAGTCCGTTGGCTACGGCGGACTGCCAACCGAAAAGGGTGAGGTGGAACTGGATGCCGCATTCATGGATGGCGACACGCTGGCGTTCGGCGCCGTGGGCAATCTCGTGGATATCGCCAATCCGGTACGCGTTGCGCACGCCCTGAGTCGTCAACGGTATAACAGCCTGCTTGTCGGCCAGGGTGCCCGAGAATGGGCGTTAAGCCAGGGGTTTGCAGAAAAAACCATGCTTACCGGCCGTGCCATCCAACACTATCGCAAACGCTGCCGCGAGACGCTGGATAAGGGACTGAGTCCTTATGACGGCCATGATACCGTCGGTATTATCGGACTGGACACACAAGGTTCGATGAGCGTGGCGACCTCCACCAGCGGTCTGTTTATGAAAAAACGCGGTCGTCTGGGAGATTCCCCGATTATTGGTTCCGGCTTCTACTGCGACAGTCAAATCGGCGCCGCGACCGCCACAGGCGTTGGCGAAGACCTGATGAAGGGTTGCACCAGCTACGAAATCGTTCGCCGTATGGCACAGGGCATGACGCCGCAGCAGGCTGCGGACTCAGTGGTTTTTGAACTGGAGGACAACCTGATGTCCCGCTTTGGCCGGGTGGGCGATTTATCCGTCGTGTGTATGAATCACCGGGGAGAATTTGGCGCGGCGACCAATATCAAAACCTTCTCGTTTACCGTTGCCACCGCCAGTCATCCACTTACCGTCTATCTCGCGGAACGTCGGCACGAAAAGACGTATTACCAGCCAGTCGATGAGGCGTGGATGCAGGCCTATGCGGCACGGATCCGTGCGCCAATAGAGGAAGAATAATGATGACATATCAGTTCATTCAGTCCCTTTCAGAGGCGCAACCCAACGCGCACCTGATTGCCCGTCCCACAAGCCAACATTTACCAGACACCGCGCTGATAAACGAAATGCGTGCCACGGGTAACATGGCGGATACCTGTTTTGGCTGCGCCCCTTACAAACGCATCACCCTCATTCCATTAGCACTGTGGCAGGACAACCTGACCGACGGTTTGCTGAACGCATTACGTCCACTGTTCACCACGCCGGTCAGTTCTCACGTGATCATTGATGTTCGCGAAATACACGAAACCGTGCTGCTTCAGGTTCTGCGTTTTCTGTTCAATCAGGTACATCGCCTTGACGACCTGCAACTGAAAACTACAGACAACGCGACGATACGACTCGACCACATAACAGCGCTTTGTTTACCCGAACAGCAGGAAGCGTTAGAGGAAATTTTCCGTCGGCAGCAAGCCATTGCCAACGGCATGGTCGCCGCCCGCCGCCTGGCGGATATGCCATCCGAGCAGTGTACGCCGCAGTTCGTTGTCGAAGAGGCCCAACGTCTATGCGCGGCTTACCCTGACCTGCGCTGCGAAGTGCTGGACGAACAGGCCATCGTAGCGCAAGGCCTTGGCTTGCTGCACGCCGTGGGGAAAGGCTCCAGCCGCCCGCCCCGCCTGCTGGCGATTCATTACGACGGCGTCAGCAGCGGCCCGGTGCGCAGCTATGTCGGGAAAGGCATCACTTTCGACACCGGCGGTTTGTGGCTGAAAGAAGGCGCGGGCATGTACACCATGAAGTACGACATGTGCGGCGCAGCCAACGTGCTTGGGCTGATGCTGAGTATTGCCGGGCTGGCGCTGCCGGTTCGAGTCATGGGCGTACTGGCGCTGGCGGAAAACGCCATTGGTCCCGACGCCATGCAACCGGGTAACGTAGCACGCGCCTGTAACGGGATGACGGTGGAGATCAACAACACTGACGCCGAAGGACGACTGGTACTTGCTGACGCCATTGCCTGGGCCAGCCAGCGCCATAAAGAGACTCGCTATATCATTGATTTAGCAACGCTGACCGGCGCCGTGGTGAAAGCGCTGGGCTATGAGCTGAGTGGGTTGATGACTCAGGATAGCGCACTGCGTGCGGCGTTAACCGTTGCCGGTGAACAGAGCGGAGACAGAGTCTGGTCGCTGCCGCTGGACGCTCACCTGAAAAAACAAACGGAGAGCGCGATTGCCGATCTGTGCAATACGCCGACTAACAACGCGGCAATCAGCGCATCGGCGGCCTGGCTGCTTCATCATTTTTGTCCGGCGACGATTCCGTGGGCGCATCTCGACGTCAGCGGTACGGCGTTGTGGCGCGAAGGAGGGAGAAGCGTGGCGTCGGGAAGACCGATTCCACTGCTGATGCAGCATTTACTTAACGATCTGGCAGTTGAGGATTCCCCCTCTGAGTGAGGGCGTTTGTTTGGGTAATCAGGCCGGATAAGGCGACGTCGCCCTCCGGCATCCGCACCGTTCTGCCTGATGGTGCTACGCTTATCAGACCGACTGCGATGCGTAACCTTGTATTTCGGCTAGAGCTTCAGAATTTCTTTCACGAACGGAATGGTCAATTTGCGCTGCGCGGAGATGGAGGCGTGATCAAGCTGATCGAGCGTCATAAACAGCGTGCGCATTTCTCTGTCGAGCCGTTTGAGCAAAAAGCGCCCCACATCTTCCGGGAGTTCAAATCCGCGCAGTCGGGCGCGTAGTTGTAGCGCCTGCAATTTATCTTCATCCGACAGCGGTTGCAGCTTGTAGATTTGCCCCCAATCCAGACGCGAGGCCAGATCGGGCAGCCCCAGCTTTAACTGCCGTGGAGGACGATCGCCGGTGATCAGTAACCGCGTTTTTCCGGATTCCAGAATGCGGTTGTAGAGATCAAATATCGCCATCTCCCACTCTTCATCACCCGCGACACATTCAATATTGTCGATACAGACTAACGACAGGTGTTCCATCCCGTCGAGCACTTCCGGTACAAACCAGGTGCGCTTGTCCAGCGGCACATAGCCCACGGCATCACCACGCTGCGATAATTCAGCACAGGCAGCATGCAGCAAATGGCTGCGGCCGGCGCCTTCACGCGACCAGAGATAGATGTATCCGCTATGCTCCTGGCGCAGCACGTTTTGCAGTGCGGCCAGTAAAGAGGCGTTATCTCCCGGCCAGAAACTTGCAAACGTTTCGTCGTCAGGCAGATAAAGTGGCAAAGAGAGCTGTGCCGGTGTGTTCAGAGAGACCTCAACCCAGATTTCATTAAAATCGTGATGAGTTTACCACAGAATTCCGTCGCGTTAGAACCGGGCAGCATCACTGCCCGGATCCCATTTTACGGCTTCGGCGTATCCGCATCTTCCGCATCCAGCACCACTTCTTCCGGGCGCAGGACAGAAATCAGCTTGAAGATCAGGCTCAGCCCGATCCCAACGATCGTCGCCAGCGCCATTCCTTTCAGCTCCGCCGCACCAATGTGCACTTTCGCGCCGCTGACGCCAATGATCAGAATGACAGAGGTCAGGATCAGGTTCTGCGCTTTGTTGTAATCCACTTTCGATTCAATCAGCACGCGAATACCGGATGCCCCGATCACCCCGTACAGCAGCAATGACACCCCACCCATCACCGGTAGCGGAATGATCTGGATCGCCGCCGCCAGTTTACCGACGCAGGACAGCAGAATCGCGAAAATCGCCGCGCCGCCAATTACCCAGGTACTGTAAACTCGGGTGATTGCCATTACACCAATGTTCTCACCGTAGGTGGTGTTCGGCGTGGAGCCAAAGAAGCCAGAAATCACCGTCGACAAACCGTTGGCAAACATCGAGCGATGCAGGCCCGGGTCGCGAACCAGATCTTTTTTGACGATATTCGCCGTGACCACGAGGTGACCGACGTGTTCGGCAATCACCACCAGCGCCGCAGGCAGAATAGTCAGAATGGCGAACCACTCAAAGCGCGGCGTGTAGAAGGTCGGCAGCGCAAACCAGTGCGCCTCGGCAATCGGTGTGGTATCAACCACGCCCATCGCAAATGACAGTGCATAACCTGCCAGTACCCCAATCAGGATCGGGATAATCGCAAGGAAACCACGAAACAGCACCGAGCCAAACACGGTCACCGCCAGCGTCACCATCGAGATAATGATGGTCTTCGAATCCGCAGATTGTCCTTCCGCAGGCAGCAATCCAGCCATACCAGCGGCTACGCCTGCCAGTTCAAGACCGATGACGGCAACGATTGCGCCCATTGCCGCAGGAGGAAACATCACGTCCAGCCAGCCGGTTCCGGCTTTCTTGACAATGAAAGAAACCAGGCAGAACAGCACACCACACATGATGAAGCCGCCCAGCGCCACTTCGTATCCCAACGGCAACAGCAGCAGAACCGGTGAGATAAACGCGAAGCTTGAACCTAAATAGGCAGGAATTTTTCCTTTACAGATAAAGAGATACAGCAAGGTCCCGATCCCGTTGAACAACAGAACGGTAGCCGGGTTGATATGAAACAGAACTGGCACCAGCACGGTTGCGCCAAACATGGCGAACAGGTGTTGCAAACTAAGCGGGATTGTCTGTAAAAGTGGCGGTCTTTCACTCACCCCGATAGCACGGCGCGTCATAGTGTTTTCCTCTGAGTGTGTTTGTTATGAGTCGTTGAGTTGTTTTATTCAAAAAAAAGCCGACTCTTAAAGTCGGCTATTTATCAGTTATTCACTTACTTCGTACCAAAAATCTTATCGCCGGCATCACCCAGCCCCGGAATAATGTATCCGTGCTCGTTCAGGCCCTGGTCGATCGACGCGGTGTAGAGTTCCACATCCGGATGCGCTTTTTCCAGCGCGGCGATCCCTTCCGGCGCCGCCACCAGCACCAGCACTTTGATGCTGCTGCAGCCCGCTTTTTTCAGCAGATCGATAGTGGCGATAACAGAACCCCCGGTTGCCAGCATCGGGTCGACGATCAGCGCCATGCGCTCGTCGATATTGGACACCAGCTTCTGGAAATACGGGACCGGCTCAAGCGTTTCTTCGTTGCGGTACATGCCGACCACACTGATACGTGCGCTGGGTACGTTTTCCAGCACGCCTTCCATCATGCCCAGACCGGCACGCAGGATAGGTACAACGGTAATTTTTTTGCCTTTGATTTGATCCACTTCGACCGGACCATTCCAGCCTTCAATGGTTACTTTTTCGGTTTCCAGGCCCGCAGTCGCTTCGTAGGTCAGCAGACTGCCTACTTCCGAGGCGAGTTCACGAAAGCGTTTGGTGCTGATATCGTTCTCACGCATCAGACCCAGCTTGTGTTTGACGAGTGGGTGTTTGACTTCCACGATCTTCATACTCTTCTCCTTTCCTCAGACGAGTGGCAACCACAAAAAAAATCGCCGGATTATACCGCTTTTCCTCTCTGGCGCAACATAACGCATGCATGACCTGGATCAAGCAAAGTAGTATACGTTTGGGTGATGAGTATAAAACACGCCCCGCATTCTGTGCGGGGCCAAGTATCAAGTGGCTGAAATCAGAGGGATTCACCGTTACTTTTTATCACCTGCTGATACCAGGCGAAAGATTTCTTACGGCTACGCGCCAGCGTCCCACTACCGTCATTATTTTTATCAACGTAGATAAACCCGTAGCGTTTTTTCATCTCTCCCGTTCCCGCAGAAACCAGATCGATACATCCCCACGGCGTGTACCCCATGAGATCCACGCCATCCTCTTCCACCGCTTTTTTCATTTCACGAAGATGTGCCGCCATATACTCGATACGGTAGCTGTCATCCACGGTGCCGTCAGGCAACTGAACATCAATCGCACCAAACCCGTTCTCAACGATAAACAACGGCAACTGGTAGTGATCCCAGAACCAGTTCAGCGAATAGCGCAGTCCCACCGGATCAATCTGCCAGCCCCAGTCCGATTTCTGTACGTAGGGATTGGAGACCAGACTTTTGCTCTCGTCATAATCGAGTTGCGGGTTATCGTCTGTCGCTTTGGTGACAAACGACATGTAATAGCTAAAACCGATGTAGTCGACGCAGCCTTCGGACAGAGCAACACGGTCTTCTTCCGTGATATCGAGGTCAAACTCGCGGCGCGTAAAATAGTTGAGAATATGCTGCGGATATTTCCCCCGCACATGCACGTCGGTAAACCAGTAGCGACGGTGCATGGCGTTCATCGCCATCATCATGTCGTTTGGCGCACAGGTAAGTGGGTAGATGGGGCACATGGCGATCATGCAGCCGATCTGCAATGCCGGGTTAATTTCTCGTGCCGCCTTCACCGCCAGCGCACTGGCCACCAGTTCATAGTGCGCCGCCTGGTACATTACCGGTTCACGATCTTCACCTGGCTGATACTTCAGGCCGGAGTTCGTGAACGGTGCAAAATCCTCATGGTAATTGGCCTGGTTGTTGATCTCATTGAAGGTCATCCAGTACTTCACTTTGCCCTGATAGCGGGTAAAGACGACCTTCGCAAAGCGGACAAAAAAGTCGATCAGCTTCCGGTTGCGCCAGCCGCCATACTCCGTCACCAGATGGTAGGGCATCTCGAAATGCGACAGGGTAATCACCGGTTCAATGCCGTACTTCAGGCATTCATCAAACAGATCGTCGTAAAATTGCAGTCCCGCCTCGTTTGGCTGCGTTTCATCCCCAAGTGGGAAAATGCGCGTCCAGGCAATGGACGTCCGGAAACATTTAAAGCCCATTTCCGCGAAAAGCTTAATGTCTTCTTTGTAGCGATGATAGAAATCGATCGCCTCGTGGTTAGGGTAGTTTTTGCCGGGCAGCACGCCATCGGTAATTTCTCGCGCCACGCCATGAGCGCCCGCCGTCATGACGTCAGCAACGCTGATCCCTTTTCCGCCTTCCTGCCAGCCGCCCTCAAGCTGATGAGCGGCGACCGCCCCGCCCCACATGAAATTCGCGTTAAATCCAGACATAGTTTCCCTCGTTAATTTGCTATGACAAAACAGAAACCGGTTTCAGTATGATACTGAGCAATCCCGGCACTGCTTTCAAGGGTGAAACTGAACCCGGTTTCATTTTCGTGGTTCAGGTCATAAAAACACCGCGCCGCGGAGAAATGCAGCAAATCTCGACAGATAAAAACGGATGCAACACAGGCTCGCAAACGTTTGCTTTCCCTGCTAGAATTGCGCCGAATTTTACTTTTACCGTAAGAAAACGTGGGGAACCAGGCAGTGACCGATAAAACCTCTCTTAGCTACAAAGATGCCGGTGTTGATATTGACGCGGGTAATGCTCTGGTGGATCGAATCAAAGGCGTAGTGAAGAAAACTCGCCGCCCGGAAGTGATGGGTGGTTTGGGTGGCTTCGGTGCGCTGTGCGCATTGCCGCAAAAATATCGTGAACCAGTGCTGGTTTCCGGTACTGATGGCGTCGGGACAAAACTGCGTCTGGCGATGGATCTGAAGCGTCACGATACCATCGGCATTGATCTCGTGGCGATGTGTGTCAACGACCTGGTCGTTCAGGGTGCTGAGCCGCTGTTTTTCCTCGACTATTACGCCACTGGCAAACTGGATGTGGATACCGCAGCCAGCGTGATTAACGGTATCGCCGAAGGCTGCCTGCAATCCGGCTGCGCGCTGGTCGGCGGGGAAACCGCTGAAATGCCGGGGATGTATCACGGTGAAGATTATGACGTCGCGGGTTTCTGCGTCGGCGTGGTCGAAAAATCAGACATCATTGACGGTTCCAAAGTAGCCGATGGCGATGTGTTGATTGCACTGGGTTCCAGCGGTCCGCACTCCAACGGTTACTCACTGGTACGTAAAATTGTTGAAGTCAGCGGCTGCGATCCAGAAACGACGGTTCTGGAAGGCAAACCGTTAGCCGACCACCTGCTGGCGCCGACCCGCATCTACGTGAAATCGATTCTGGAATTGATTGAAAAGGTTGATGTGCACGCTATCGCGCACCTGACCGGCGGCGGCTTCTGGGAAAACATTCCGCGCGTACTGCCGGACAACACGCAGGCGGTGATCGATGAATCCTCCTGGCAGTGGCCAGCCGTTTTCAACTGGCTGCAAAGCGCCGGTAACGTCAGCCAGCATGAAATGTATCGTACCTTTAACTGCGGCGTCGGCATGGTCATTGCTCTGCCGGCGGCGGAAGTAGACAACGCCCTTACCCTGCTGAAGGCAAAAGGTGAAGAAGCCTGGAAGCTCGGCGTCATCAAGGCTTCCGATTCCGCGCAGCGCGTGGTTATTGAATAATGAATATTGTGGTGCTTATTTCCGGTAACGGAAGCAATTTGCAGGCGATTATTGATGCCTGCAAAGAGAAGAAAATCAACGGCACCCTGCGGGCAGTATTCAGCAACAAGGCCGACGCGTTCGGCCTTGAGCGTGCCAGAAAAGCGGCAATCCCGGCCCATACGCTAACGGCGGATCAGTTTTCCAGCCGTGAAGCATTTGACCGCGAGCTGATCCTTGAGATCGACGCGTATGCGCCTGACGTGGTGGTGCTGGCCGGTTTTATGCGCATTCTGAGCCCGGCGTTCGTCGCACACTACAACGGTCGACTGCTGAATATTCACCCTTCCCTGTTGCCCAAATATCCCGGTTTGCACACCCACCGTCAGGCGCTGGAAAACGGCGATGAGGAACACGGCACCTCGGTCCACTTTGTCACTGACGAGCTCGACGGCGGACCGGTCATTTTGCAGTCCAAAGTTCCGGTTTTTGAGGGCGATGACGAAGATGAAATCACCGCTCGCGTTCAGGTTCAGGAACACGCCATTTACCCGCTGGTCGTCAGTTGGTTTGTGGACGGACGGCTGAAAATGCGCGATAACGCCGCCTGGCTGGACGGTGTTCGCCTGCCGCCACAGGGCTACGCTGCCGACGAGTAAAAATGGTGCCGGATAACGGATGACATCCGTTATCCGGCCAGCGCTTCTCTTCAGACCTCCAGTCCCCCTTCCCCTTGGCGATCAGACGGTTTATTGTCATATTTTTCTGGCACAGTTGGACATCTGAGCGCAATGCTCGCCATAATAATCAGGCAGTGTCCCGTGAATAAAACGGAGTATAAGTATTAATGGGTCAGGAAAAGCTTTATATCGAGAAAGAGCTCAGCTGGTTAGCGTTCAACGAACGTGTGCTCCAGGAAGCCGCGGATAAATCAAACCCGCTAATTGAACGGATGCGTTTCTTAGGCATCTATTCCAATAACCTGGATGAATTCTACAAAGTTCGCTTCGCAGAGCTCAAACGCCGCATCATCATCAGCGAAGAACAGGGTTCAAATTCACATTCTCGCCACCTGTTAGGCAAAATCCAGTCCCGCGTACTGAAAGCCGACCAGGAATTCGATGGCCTGTATAACGAACTGCTGCTGGAGATGGCGCGTAATCAGATCTTCCTGATCAACGAGCGTCAACTGTCAGTCAATCAGCAAAGCTGGCTGCGCCACTATTTCAAACAGTATCTGCGCCAGCACATCACCCCAATTTTAATTAACCGCGAAACGGATCTGGTACAGTTCCTGAAGGATGACTACACCTATCTGGCAGTCGAAATTATTCGCGGCGACACCATTCGCTATGCGCTGCTGGAAATTCCATCTGACAAGGTTCCACGCTTTGTGAATCTGCCGCCGGAAGCCCCGCGTCGCCGTAAGCCAATGATCCTGCTGGACAACATTCTGCGCTACTGTCTGGACGACATCTTTAAGGGCTTCTTTGATTACGACGCACTGAACGCCTATTCCATGAAGATGACCCGTGACGCCGAGTACGATCTGGTGCACGAGATGGAATCCAGCCTGATGGAGCTGATGTCCTCCAGCCTGAAACAGCGTCTTACCGCCGAGCCGGTGCGTTTTGTTTATCAGCGCGACATGCCTAATGCACTGGTCGAAGTGCTGCGCGAGAAGCTGACGATTTCACGCTATGACTCTATCGTTCCCGGCGGGCGTTATCACAACTTCAAAGATTTCATTAACTTCCCTAATGTCGGCAAAGCCAATCTGGTGAATAAGCCGCTGCCGCGCTTACGCCATATCTGGTTTGATAAAGAGAAGTTCCGTAACGGATTTGACGCCATTCGTGAACGCGATGTGTTGCTTTACTATCCGTATCACACCTTTGAGCACGTTCTGGAACTGCTGCGCCAGGCCTCGTTTGACCCGAGCGTGCTGGCAATCAAAATCAACATCTACCGCGTGGCAAAAGACTCGCGGATCATCGACTCAATGATCCACGCCGCCCATAACGGTAAAAAAGTGACCGTTGTGGTGGAGTTACAGGCACGATTTGATGAAGAGGCCAACATTCACTGGGCGAAACGCCTGACGGAAGCGGGCGTGCATGTCATCTTCTCCGCGCCAGGCTTAAAAATTCACGCCAAGCTGTTCCTGATTTCGCGCAAAGAAGGCGAAGAGGTGGTGCGTTACGCCCATATCGGCACCGGTAATTTCAACGAAAAAACCGCGCGTCTGTATACCGACTATTCGCTGTTGACCGCCGATGCGCGAATCACCAATGAAGTCCGTCGGGTGTTCAATTTTATCGAGAACCCGTATCGCCCGGTGACGTTTGATTATCTGCTGGTCTCGCCGCAAAACTCGCGCCGCCTGCTGTATGAGATGATCGATCGTGAAATCGCCAACGCTCAACAGGGACTCCCCTCCGGCATCACACTGAAACTGAATAACCTGGTGGACAAAGGGCTGGTCGATCGGCTGTATGCCGCCTCCAGCTCAGGTGTACCGGTCAATCTGTTGATTCGTGGTATGTGTTCGCTTATTCCGAATCTGGAAGGTATCAGCGATAATATCCGCGTCATCAGTATTGTGGACCGTTATCTTGAGCATGACCGGGTGTATATCTTCGAAAACGGCGGCGATAAGCAGGTCTATCTCTCTTCCGCCGACTGGATGACGCGTAATATCGACTACCGCATTGAGGTGGCGACGCCGCTGCTTGATCCGCGCCTGAAGCAGCGGGTGCTGGATATTATTGACATCCTGTTCAGCGATACGGTAAAAGCCCGCTACATCGATAAAGAACTGAGTAATCGCTACGTGCCGCGTGGAAACCGCCGCAAAGTGCAGTCGCAACTGGCTATTTACGACTATATCAAATCACTCGAGCAATCTGACTAACGCTATGCCAATACATGATAAGACCCCACGACCGCAGGAGTTTGCGGCGGTCGACCTCGGTTCAAACAGTTTTCACATGGTGATTGCCCGTGTGGTGGATGGCGCCATGCAGATTATCGGTCGCCTGAAACAGCGCGTGCATCTGGCGGACGGTCTCGGCGAAGACAACATGCTGAGCGAAGAGGCAATGGAGCGCGGGCTAAGCTGCCTGTCACTGTTTGCTGAACGTCTTCAGGGGTTCGCCCCCTCCAGCGTGTGTATTGTCGGTACCCATACGCTTCGTCAGGCGCAAAACGCCACCGATTTTCTCAAACGAGCGGAAAAGGTTATCCCCTATCCGATCGAGATCATTTCCGGTAATGAAGAAGCGCGTCTGATCTTTATGGGCGTAGAACATACGCAACCGGAAAAAGGTCGCAAGCTGGTCATCGACATTGGCGGCGGCTCGACGGAGCTGGTCATTGGCGAAAACTTCGAACCGAAGCTGGTTGAAAGCCGTCGTATGGGTTGCGTCAGTTTTGCCCAGATCTATTTCCCCGGCGGCGTCATCAGCAAGGAAAACTTCCAGCGTGCCAGAATGGCGGCGGCGCAGAAGCTTGAAACCCTGACCTGGCAATTCCGTATTCAGGGCTGGAACGTTGCGCTGGGGGCCTCTGGCACCATCAAAGCCGCGCACGAAGTGCTCTTAGAAATGGGCGAGAAAGACGGGTTCATCACCCCAGAGCGTCTGGACCGACTGGTAACCGAACTGCTGCAACACCGCAGTTTCGAATCGCTAAGCCTGCCGGGGTTATCTGAAGAGCGAAAAGCGGTCTTTGTTCCAGGTCTGGCGATTTTATGCGGTGTCTTTGATGCGCTGGCGATCCGCGAGTTACGCCTTTCCGATGGCGCGCTGCGCGAAGGCGTGCTGTACGAAATGGAAGGTCGCTTTCGTCATCAGGATGTTCGCAGTCGCACCGCCAGCAGCCTGGCAAATCAGTACAATATCGACAGCGAACAGGCGCGACGCGTGCTGGAAACCACGATGCAGATGTATGACCAATGGCAAACGCAGCAGCCGAAGCTGGCGCATCCGCAGCTTGAAGCGTTGCTGAAATGGGCAGCGATGCTGCACGAGGTTGGACTGAACATTAATCACAGCGGCCTGCACCGTCACTCGGCGTATATCCTGCAAAACAGCGATTTGCCTGGTTTTAATCAGGAGCAGCAAACCATGATGGCGACGCTGGTTCGCTACCATCGTAAGGCGGTGAAGCTGGACGATCTCCCCCGTTTTACGCTGTTTAAGAAGAAGCAGTTCCTGCCGCTCATTCAGCTATTGCGTCTTGGCGTACTGCTGAACAACCAGCGCCAGGCCACGACCACACCGCCTACGCTGACGCTCATCACCGATGACAACCACTGGACCCTGCGTTTCCCTCACGACTGGTTCAGCCAGAACGCGCTGGTTTTGCTCGATCTGGAAAAAGAACAGCAATACTGGGAAGCGGTGACCGGCTGGCGTCTGAAAATTGAAGAAGAACGCTCACCGGAAATCGCCGCGTGAAGCACACTCAGGTGCCAGTCACTGGCACCTGCTCTTTCAGCGTGTCGCTTAACGGCTGCGGCACACCGATTAAATATCCCTGCATATAGTCAATCCCCAGAGAGATCGCGGCATGGCGAATCTCCTCGCTTTCGACAAATTCAGCGACCACCTGCATTTTCTTCATACGCGCCAGATGACAGATTGAGGCCACAATCTGATAGTCGAGGCTATTCGAAACGATATTGCGGATGAAACTACCGTCAATCTTCAGAATATTGGCGTTAACGTTTTTCAGCCTTGCATAACTGGCGTAACCCGTACCGAAGTCATCAATAGCGATTTGGCAGCCCAGTTGTTGCAGGTTTTGCAGCGTTGCCTCCGCCTGTCCGGCATTCATCAGCGCCTGACTTTCTGTCACTTCAAATATCAATTGCCAGGCTTCGATCTGGTATTTGCTCAGCAGTTTGCTGATATCCTGCGCAAACCTGGCCCGACAGACCGAGGACGCCGACAGGTTAAGCGCAAAGCGACGGGCAGGCATCTGCGCACGATTCTCCGCCATAAAGCGTAACGTGTGTTCGATAACCCAGAGATCAATTCTCGAGGAGAGACCAAACTCATGCGCGACGGGCAGGAAGGCATCAGGGTTGATCATGCCGCCGTCCTCATCCAGCAATCGCAGTAAAATCTCATGATAAACATCGCCGCGAAGCCCTTCGATTGGCTGCGCCATCAGACAAAAACGGTCATGCTCCAGCGCATGCTGTAACCGGTTCATCATTGCGACTTTGTCTCGCAGATTACGCTGCATGTTCATCGCACCACTACGCTCTAAATTTTCCGGCGTGTTGGTCATGATGGACAGCTCAGCCGTCGTGCTCAACTCCCCCAGCAACAGGTAAATGTGATTTACCGGGGAACGCACATAGCAATAGCTCATCCCCACCTGCGGCTGGAACGTCATGCCATCCCAGACAAACCGGAACGTCTTGATATGCTCATCCAGATCGTCAATGCGTTGCTGATGTGACTCTGTATTTAAGCGTAGCAGCAGGTCAGGCCCGGACATTTGATAAACATGTTCATCAGGACCCAATTTTTCGGCAATCCAGTGGGAGAGCTGTTGCTTGTACTGGATACGCAGCATTATTCCGTAATTTTTCACGAGAAACTCGAGTTCAGGAACGCGCAGAAAGCACAACGCAGACCAGGGCGTATTTCTCAGCGCGCGGTTGAGCGCACGAAGATTGGGAAGATGGACAACCGGATCAAGAAACGCAAGCCGTCGGGCACGACTGCTCACAATCCGCTGACGCGTCGCCAGCACCGCCATGTAATTCACAATAAAAGAAAAAACCAGGAAACTGGAAGAGGTAATCGCCAGTTGTACATCGTAACCTGAATAATAGGGCGTATAGCTTCTGTAATTATGGATCGCAATAATTAAAACTGGCGCCCATAGCAGTGATATGAACCGATAGCCATAACGCATCGCTCCCCATAACATAACCGGGAGTAATAATGACATAGTATAGTTCGTGCTGAATATGGAACTATTTTCATTCAGTGGCATACAAAGCAAAGACATTAAGGCGGACAATACCAGCAACCAAATAATGATCTCTTTTTGCGAGGCCTTGGTGTCAAACTGTAACTTTAATTGTGAATAATAGCCGCGTAAATGTAGCGGGTTACGAATAACGCGAATAATAAAATAGAAGAGCGGTACACCAATCAAATTGCCCACCAGAATGCCCTGATAGTTTATTAATGCATTGATGTTAAATGGTGTTCCCCCCATTAAGCTCAACTTACTTTCATACAACCCCACAAAGGCTGCGAACTGGAAAAGCACCAGAAATAGCGTTGCGGGACAAAAAACTTGCCAAAAAATGCGGGGGAAGACCAGCTGCGCGTCACCATGCGAGATGTTGTTACGTCGGGGCGTAAAAACGCGGTAACCGCCCCAACTGAGCACGACAGCAATAAGAAAATGCGCAATAACAGGCAATGTTTCCGCCAGACCTACCTGCGGATATTTGCGAATAAAAACCGCCAGAACAATACCGGGTAATGCCGCCCAACCGAAAAAAATCATCAGGCTCATCATGAGTGATAACGGTAAGTAGAAAAGGATGACATCCCCGGTGGCCACATGCGCATAGGTATTCGTATGGCTCACGAGCGGTAAAAACAGGGAAGGCAAAATCAGAGGC
>NZ_JBFWLF010000078.1:0-15857 GCF_050252275.1 Citrobacter sp.
CGACATTGAGTGATGAACAACAGGCGTGGTGTCGTAACCTGGCGGGCGAAACACAGCTCGAACAGGCGGTCATATTGATTGGCGCGTGTAAAGCCGTTGTCACCAACGACTCCGGCCTGATGCACGTCGCCGCGGCGCTGAATCGCCCGCTGGTCGCTCTCTATGGCCCAAGTAGCCCGGATTTCACCCCGCCTCTGTCACATAAAGCACGTGTGATTCGCCTGATAACGGGCTATCACAAAGTACGCAAAGGCGATGCCGCCGAAGGCTATCATCAGAGTCTGATCGACATTACGCCGGCGCGCGTGCTGGAAGAACTCAACAGTCTGTTACTGCAAGAGGAAGCCTGACGAATGCGGGTTCTGATCGTCAAAACGTCCTCAATGGGTGATGTGCTACATACCCTGCCGGCACTCACGGATGCACAACAGGCCATCCCCGATATTCAGTTTGACTGGGTGGTTGAAGAAGGGTTTGCGCAGATACCGTCCTGGCATGCCGCAGTGAACCGTGTCATCCCCGTGGCGATTCGCCGTTGGCGTAAAGCCTGGTTTTCCGCGCCGATTAAAGCAGAACGCAAAGCCTTTCGCGATGCCGTACAGGCTGAGCGCTATGACGCTATCATCGACGCCCAGGGACTGGTGAAAAGCGCGGCGCTGGTCACACGTCTGGCGCACGGGGTAAAACACGGCATGGACTGGCAAACCGCGCGTGAACCGCTGGCCAGCCTGTTCTATAATCGCCGCCATCATATTGCCAGACAACAGCATGCCGTAGAGCGTACGCGCGAACTGTTTGCAAAAAGTTTAGGCTATCAAAAACCGGCGTCGCAGGGCGATTATGCCATTGCGCAGCATTTCCTTACCTTCGGAAATACGGGTGAACAGCCCTATGCCGTCTTTTTGCATGCCACAACGCGCGATGATAAGCACTGGCCGGAGGCAAACTGGCGAGCGTTAATCGGTCTGTTAGCTGACAGTGGGATAAGCATTAAATTGCCCTGGGGCGCGCCTCATGAAGAAGCACGGGCGAAGAGGTTATCTGAGGGATTCGCTCACGTTGAGGTATTACCGCGAATGACGCTGGAAGGCGTCGCACGCGTGCTGGCGGGAGCAAAATTTGTCGTTTCAGTCGATACGGGGTTAAGCCATCTGACCGCCGCACTCGATCGACCTAACATCACGTTGTACGGTCCTACGGATCCAGGGCTCATTGGTGGTTACGGGAAGAACCAGGTGGCGTGTCGTGCGCCAGGAAATCAATTAGCAATGCTAAACGCTGATTCAGTCCGCGACGAACTATCATCATTATTATAAAGGTAATTGAATGCCAACCTTGAGTCTTATCTGTCCCTGGCGTCACTACGCCACGAAGACGTCTTCAGTACTGGAAGTAACAACTTATTTGCTCTGTGCCATCACGCTGATTGTCGCAATGTTTGATAATACGCTAAGCATGAAGTTATATAATGTTACGGCGATATTGGGTCTGTTGGCGCTGCTATTACGCGGTAAACCTGAAAGCTATTCGGTACAGTATTGGTTGCTACCGCTCACTATTTTTAGCATCGGCGCGCTGGATGTCGTCTGGTATTCCGCCTTTAAGGTTGATCACTCTCCCTTTCGCGCGACCTATCACAGTTATTTGAACACGGCGAAAATCTTTCTCTTTGGCGCTTTTCTTACTTTATTGGCGCTGACGTCAAGAATTCGCATTAAGAAAGAGTTACCGCTTTATATCCTGTATTCACTGTCATTTTTTATCGCGGGATATGCATATTACATAAAATCCACTACTGGCATGGCTCGTCTTGATTTCGGCATTGGTACGGCTACGGGCGCCGCCTACTCCATTATGTTTGTCGGGATTGTCAGCGGAATATCGATTCTCTACACCCAGCGGAATCACCCGATATTATTTTTATTGAATGCCATCGCGATATTCTATGCCCTGGCACTTACCCAGACGCGTTCCACGCTGTTGATCTTCCCGGTGATCTGTGCGCTGTCGTTGGTTGCCGGGTATATCAAGTCGCCAAAAAAACTCTTCTTTTCAGTCATTGGCTTTTTGATTGCGCTGGTTGTCCTGATCGCCATATTCAGTAAGCCGATTTATAACCGTTACCATGAAGGTGTTTCAGATTTGAATCGCTACAGTCAGGGCAACAGTAATAGTTCTCTGGGCGCACGGCTGGCGATGTATGAGATTGGCTTTGATATCTTTAAAGACGCGCCGTTCGCGGCACGCTCGGCCGATACGCGGGCACAGCGAATGACGGAACTAGCGAAAGAACATAAGTACCTGCAAGGCGCACTCGAATTTTCGAATGTCCATTTGCACAATGAGTTCATCGAAGCCGCCTCACTGAAAGGGATTGCCGGGGTTCTGTCGACGCTTTTCTTCTATATCGCGTTGTTCTTTACGGTCTATTATCACCGTTCGCTGGGACTGTTTGCCTTAACGTTAGCCGCCATTGGAATCGGGCTGAGTGATGTTATTCTCTGGTCCCGGAGCGTGCCAATCATCTTAATAACCGCGATCGTTTTAATGCTTTTCCTCAAGAAAAACCGACAGCACGGCGATATTGCGTCACAATAACCTGACAATCAGAAGTGAGCTATCACTCACTTCTGGTGTTTTGACAGCAACCCCTCTACCGATTCAGTCAGCACCTTCAGGCTAATATCCTTCACCGTATACGTAGGAGAGACCACCTGTAACGCATTGCAGTTATTCGGTGCCCAGATGAGGTGTGAGGGGTAGGTCGTTTGTCGCGCATTTGGGTAAAGCGCGAGCGTAGGAATTTCATATGCCGATGCAATATGGACCAGTGCGGTATCCACGGAGATCACATACTGACTGAATTTTGTCAGTGCAACCGTATAAATGAATTCTTTAAAGGGCAGTGATTCAATGCCCGGTATCGCAATAGAGCGAATATCTTCGGCTAAGCCGGTAAAAATAATTCGGTAATACGGATACTGTTTACAGAGATGCGAATAAATCGTACCGATCTGCTCATCAGACAGTCGGCAGATTTTCTTTGCCCCTAATGCATTGATAATAATTATTTTTGAGTCGCCAACAAAATTCAGAACATCTTTTTCAACCGACTCTGGCAGTGGTAAATCATAACTCACATCAAATTCATGACGTTCATCGCCATAAAAATGACGCAGTATTTCACTGGCCCGTGTACACATATGCGCCGTTAACTTCTCATCATGCGGATGGTAAACGGTATAGTAACGTTGATACCACTTATCAAAACCCAGGATATGAGCGTGTCTGACACCCGACAGCAACAGGCTGTGACCAAAGGAAGGCATGGTTTCAAAAGGATCAAGTACGATATCGAAAGATTCGCGGGAAAGACATTTACGTAATGCCAGTACATCACTGATTGCATTTGATTTTTTAATATAAAACTGATGTATCCGACGATTACCAGAAAGAAACGCTTTCCCCGTTTCTGTGGTTAATATTGACAGTTGTACACCACGATTAGTCAGTTCGCGATACAGCGAACTCAATACAATTAAATCGCCTAACTTGTTGTTATCATGGATTAGCAAGCAGGTCTGAATCTTGTCTGCATTAATTTTTGCATTCTTTTTCCTGGCGAAGAAAAATGACAAAAAATTAATCTTGATTTTATTAATGCAGAATCTTTTTTTCTTATGAAAAGCACCTAAACCCATGCGAGTTACCACACTACAAATATAAAAGAGGTTAATACTAACTTACATAAGAATCGGCACGATCGTGAAGATCATGCGCATTGTTCATGATGTGCTGTCTGGAGGGTAACGCTGCGACATCCGCTGCCTTAATATAGGGAATAATATCGTAGCTTATTGCAGTATCGTCAGACAGATTATAGATATTAAAGTCGTCAACGCTCTCACACATAAACTGGAAAAATGGCAGAATTTTGATTAAATCCTTGCTCAGTTCAGAAGGCATTGGATTGCGACTCTCATCATAAAAACGTGCACAGCTCCCGGTGATATCTAATCCGGAACAGATCGTGTTGTCATAACCTAATGAATACGCTATCTGCATCGCCGTATACGCCACTGTATGGCATGAGCAGTAACCTAAACTGATATCTTTACTAAATCCAACCAGTCTTTTACGTTTAGAAATGGGCACCCGAATCAAGAGATTCTTATTCCATTTTGAAAGCATTTCTAGCTTCAGTTTCTTGAAAAAGCCGCCTTTTTCACGTTTATAAAATGCGCGTAAAATCAAACAATGAGTTCGCATATATTTCTTATCTTCTTCGGTAGCGGCTTCATAAACATCCATATTGACGACAGTAAACTTACTCGCCCGGCTAAATTGATAAAAATCGAGACGTCTTTGTAGCAAAAAACGCGCATCTGTTAAGACATAAATGAAGGGAGTAATACTATTACTGAGCAAGTATTCCGCAGCGCCGTTAACAGTAATGACATCATTGTTCTGCAAAAGAGAAAGCGGTGTCCCTCGGGAGGTGGGTCCCGATAAGAAAATGATCACGTTATCAGATGTTCTGTTGGCAATAAGTTGCTGAACACCTGCTCGAGTTATAAACTTAACATTACTCATATGAAACCTGTAGGTTTGTCATGCAACTTAAATCACGATGAATCTTTGAGGAAAGTGTTCATGGTTTATCTTTAGCGAGGATGAGCAAACCAGACCGACCAGATTTGCTCACAAAATATACAAACTCATTTTTGCATTTAGAACGACTAAAAGCAATATTCTAAATAATCACATTGAAGCTTAGCGCACACTTTTACCTTTCAGACGGCGCAGGAAATTCCGCCACTTTTTCTTATAAACCAGGAGATAAAACCCCAGGTCTTTTCTATTATTTTCAATACCATAGTGGCGTTCTAAATCAATACGATCTTTCGCCATTCTCTGTCGGGAAGGTCTTTTTCCGGACAGATCGATTATTCTTATTTCATCATTTTGTAATATGAAGTTACCTTTATGCGGATCACCTGAGACCATACCATGCTGATGCAACCCTTGAATGGATTGCTTTATCTTCTCTTTCACATCATCGGAGATGACAGGCAGGTCTACCAGTTCAACCCCCTCGATATACTCAATGATCATGATGTAAGTATGCACATAACGAAGGGTCTTCACTTCAGCAAGCAAATAAAAGTCATTTAAGGCGTCAAAACCTTCCTGCCGCACGCGATCGGTCTGGTAAAAAAGCTTTTCGTAGTAATCCCCTTTAACCAACGACTTAAAAAATCGCTCAGTATTTTTTACTTTAGGGTGAAATACTTTCAGGATATATTTTCCATGGTCAGTATCAATTAATACGACCTTGGTATCCTCAATACTACGAAAGACTCTTAACACTTTAAGATTATGCGTTAAAAAATCATTGAAAATATCAATGTATTTCTCGCCATCTTGTTTTACAAATACGGTATAGTTTTTAATTTTTGTTTCAGTGATCATAATTATAAAGGTATTATTTCGCTAAAATTTTACGATAGAGGTACGCTACACCCGCAATTGCTCTACGCAGATAATGATTTTGAACCAAAAGATGTTTATATCTTTTTTTATACTCAACCATCGTTCGCGCATCTTTGGCAGGAGCATCTTTCCACGGTGATTTAATAAAAGCATTAGTATAATAAATCACGGAGGGATAATTTGCCCAGGCATGCCAGGGTTTTGTCGCCCCTGTATAGTGAATCAGTTTTGTATCAGCATGGATTATATTTAAATATTTTTCATGCGTCTTATCGCTTAATTCACTTTTAATGGTATAAATTGTATTGTATTCACGAGGTAAAAAATAAACTTTATCGCGCAGCAGTATATTCAGGACATCCTGATCCGGATATTTAAAAAAGGTTGCACTTCCATCACTGTCTGTCAAAAGAGACAACGCCCTGGCAGTTAATTGGTTCTCAGCCCATCGCCTGAGGTTTATCAAGACAACACCGGAGTTGAAATATCGACCCTGAAGATTAAAAGAGGGTAGCCTTTCATTTACCCTGGACTGTATTGAGTCAACGTCTTTTACCACGGCAGCGACGTTATCATCGAGATCAAGGTCCAGAAGATAGTCCAGAGAGCCTTTGCAAATGACATCAGCATCAAGATACAACAATTTTTCTAGTTTATGGTGCAAATAATCAAAAGCGAAAAGTCGAAAATACATGGCTCTTGACCAGACCTGTGTTTTCGGCAATACCTCAAGGCATTTGACATTGATAAGATATAATGAAACTTTTATTTTATGTTCTTGTACCAGCGCTTCAATCTTATCAACGAAGCTTTGTGTATAGTTGTCACAGATAATATGAAAAGCAACATTTATATCATTATGAATTAATACCGAGGTAATAGACACCCCGACACCATCAAGATAGTTCTCATCAATTCCATAAGAGATATTTAATGTATTACCATTATTATCATAGCGCTCATCAAAAACTTTATATTCTGCTATCTCTATTTCAGGAAATGAGTCCACTGCGTCACCTATAATTATTTTTATTTAGTAATTTTGCTTTTAAAATAAAGAGCATAATCTACCAGACCAGAGAAATATTGCTTCTGGTTAAACATATGCTTCGCCGCATAACGCAACTGATGACTGTTGTTAGGTTTCAGCAATTCAACATTACACCAGGGTGATAACTTTTTCGCATTCAAAAAGCTTTGCGCGATAGGGTAGTTGCCCCATTGATGCCAGGGCTTAGTCGGCCCAATATAATGAATGAACACCGTATTTTCATCCACAGGGTTAACCACATCACGCTTTAATTCGTAATTGATGCTGAATTGGGTATTAAACTTCTTGCTAATAAAACGCGCCTTGCCGACCAGTAACATATTCAGTACATCCTGGTCCAGGTGAGTGATACGCTGTACCACATCCGGATCGCGTAACATCTCGATGGCCTTTCGGGAAATATCCTCAGTGGTCCAGACAGGAAGATTAATCAGCAAAAAGCCGGCATTAAAGTAGCCAGAAACCAGTCCCGGCGTTGCCAGACTGACTGAGCGCTTCGTCCACCACTCTGACTCTCCCTCCGCTACCACGGCCGCAATTTCATGTTCAGCAAACTGGAGGTCAATCAGTTCTTGTACACTTCCCTGACAGGCAATATCTGCATCCAGATACAGTACCCTGTCCATTTTTCCCGCGAAGTGGTCGGCGATAATAAACCGGAAGTACGTTGCATATGACCAGTTTTTAGTACTTGGTAATGATTTCAACTGCTCGCAGTCAACGAGATATACCACGATTTGGGTGGCGTATTGCTTTGCCAACGCATTAAATCTCGCCTGTTCCTCATTGCTAAATGAGTCAGTAAAAACATGAAAGGAAAACGGAGTATCGAGGTTAGCAATCAGTATTGACGCAATGGACACACCACAACCAAAAAGGAAGTTCTTGTCAATGCCATACGCAATATTAAAGCTATCAACATCACTATGTTCTGCATAGTTATAATCTAAAGTCTGCTGAATGACTTTT
Organism: Citrobacter sp.; assembly: GCF_050252275.1. Taxonomy (NCBI): domain Bacteria; kingdom Pseudomonadati; phylum Pseudomonadota; class Gammaproteobacteria; order Enterobacterales; family Enterobacteriaceae; genus Citrobacter; species Citrobacter sp. The sequence goes on from NZ_JBFWLF010000078.1 coordinate 7,514, forward strand.
TCTTCAAAATACGTTTGAGTCATAGTGATCACTTATTGATTTTGGAAAATATCGCACTTCTTAAATGCTGAAAATAGACTTCATTATAGAAGTTATCTATCGTCTCAGGAATAAGATGACTATCATACTTCATCTGACCTGAGAGGATTTGATTGAGCAGATGAGTAAACTGTTGGAGATCCTTCGGAGGATACAATTCACCATTGATACCCGGTTTGATCATATCCCGTGGACCAGACATACAGTCAGAGCTAATGCACGGAATGCCATACGACATGGCTTCCAGCAGGGTCATCGGAAAGCCCTCGAATGATGATGTCAGCAACAGTGCCGTGACGTTCTTTATCTTGTTTTGCACCACATCCCAGGGAGAGACCTGCCAACCATGCCAGGTAATACGATTATCAATCCCCAGTTCTCGTCCATAGGACTGACATTTTTCAAAATCTGAACCGTCACCAACCACATGCAACTGCCATTCGCCTTCCGCATGGGATAATCCATCCAGCAGATCCTTAATCCTTTTTTGCCCTTCAAACTTCATCCTTCCGACATACAGAAAGACCGCGGGTTGGCCTTTTTCTGGTTGCGGAATAATTTCTGACTTTCTGGAAACGGGATTATAAACAACGGTAATGTTTTTTTTATCAATACCCCGTTCGATCATCTGGTGTTTGATACCACTACTGATTGCCAGATGATAATCTGCCCAGCTAACACATTCGGCGTGTTTTTTATGATCCAGCGAAAAATGTGGCCAGGAGAATATCGTAAAATTCTGGCCTGATTTCTTCCGCGCTTTACTGGCGAACAGGCAAGACAGCACATCAATACAGATCACCACATCGGGTTCTGTTTTCTTTAGCCAGTGGCTAAACGTATGGATATGCTTTGCCCGACGTAAAAAGCCCAGACGGATAGTGGAGAAAGAGCATGAGTAGTTAATACCGCTTAACCACGCCTTATCCATTTTGTCATGTCGGCAAAAGAAAAACATCTCACACTGGATTGCAGAATGTTCGGCCTGAAAGTTGTTGATAACATCCCGGATGACCGTTTCCATTCCACCAAACCCGGACACAGCTTCGCCAATAAATGCGATTTTTAACCCAGTTCGAACCGGCATTTCATTCATATATGATTACGGTCTCTCTTCTTGCCATCGTGATTATAATTCTACATCGTTAAAGCTAAATCCAAGATGGTGATTGAAGCATTCCTTTAATAGAGGACTTTTTAAATTATAGTTTTCAATGAAAGATATATTACTTAGATTAATTTGTGCTGTGGTGTTAAATCCATACAATTCAAGCCGTAAACCTTGCTTTAAAAACTCTAATATAATATCTTCCGCGATTAATTCAGAGTTAATATTTTCAACATTGTCAAATTGATATGATAACTCCCTCGGATGAGGAATATAGTAATCTATTTTCCTGTCATCGATAAAACACTGCACTTTTTGTATTAAAGACAACACTCCGTGTTTCTTATCAATCGCATCTGAATAGACTGTACCTAATAATATTTTTTTAGTAATACTTGTTCCGGTACCTACATTATTATAACAAATTAATGTAATCGCTTCTTTTTTTTCTATAATATTAGGTTTTTCTGGAAATAAAGTATAATGTACTCTGTCGAGTTTAAGGATATCCTCTTTATGATACTTCCTGCCCATCAGTCTTCGAAAACATTTCGACGAGAATGAAACTGAGGAATCCTGATACATCACACTTTTTTTATTTATATTATTCGTTCCATCATCGAATGTTCTTATCTCATCGAAAGAAATCACTGATAGTATATGGTGAATAAGTGGCACATGAAAATTCGCAAAAAAATAACGTCATATTTTTTCTTATATGACATCATAATTTTCTTTGCATACAATGTCCTTTTTAATGTTTTAAAAGTTGATGTCTTTTTTGCATTAGCTTCGAGACTAACATGCTGACACAATGGTTTGATTTTATTTAAATAACAAACATTTTTTCCATTCCCGGCGTCACCAATAAACAACAGATCAACATTATTCAGCCGCTCCTTTTCAATAATAGCTTTTGCAATAAGCAACTGCAAATTAGTCATGCATATGAAGAGAAACATTTAGCCTCTTTCATCTCAAAATAATTATAGTTTTTTTCTCAGTGTTCGTTCTTTTATTCGCTCTGCTTTTGCTTCTGCCTGGATTAACAGGTCTGCTTCATTACGAAATATATCACTTAATGGAGCCGAAAAATAAACCCGCATAAACCGCCAGATATCCCGCTGTGTCAACCCAATGTTTAGTGACGAAAAATAGAGGCCAATCAGGTCTTTATCACGCCAGCGGCGAGGAACTTTCGTACGAATCTGTGCCCTGTGTAGATCAATAACCGAAATCTTTAAGTCTTCTTTATTGCCTGAAAAAGGCAGATGCAGCAGGAAGTGGCAGATATAGCAATCACGGTGATTGATTCCACCTGCGTGCATCTTGCGCACCATCGTGGCCACACGGTCAATAATCATCCACTTGACGTTGACGTCCGGTGGATTCGTTGCCCAATCCGCACAATAGTCTTCCAGACTGATGGTCGGCGTGAGATCTTCGGTAATAATGAACGACGTTTTGGTCAGAGGGTTGAGCCCTTTCTCACCGAAACCAACGCCATACATCGTATCCACGCCTAAATCCTGGAGGCGATGAATAGCGTTCCATTCTCTGTCAGCGCCCAAAACCGGCATCCGCAGCGAGAGAAGGTTTTTGACAATTTCCTTGAGAGAAGTACCCCGATGCCATTTAAGGAAATAGCTTTTCCCCGCCAGTTCAAATCGCAGCGTACGACGAGTTTCCAGCTCCCTGAAGACTTCACCCTGCAGCGTTTTGACTTCCTCAAACGCGTCTTTCCCGCGCCATAATGTGGCTAACGGTTCTTTCAATTCAACCATCCAGACCACCTGTAATAATGTCCGCCGCCTTTTCCGGCAGACTGTACAAATCTTGCGTATCCGCATAATGCCGCGCGTTTTCTGCCCACGCTGCACGCAATGACGGCTGGGTCAGCGCTTTACGCAAAATGTCGTTCAACGCGTCCTGCCGCCAGGGTTCTTCAATCACATCGCCACAGTTAGCCTGCGCAATATAATGCGCATAACCGCAAACGGCAGTGGTCAACACTGGCAAGCCAGCAGTAATTGCCTCCAGCAGAACAATACCTGCCGCTTCCTGATAGGCCGGGTGCAGTAACAAATCGGCGGCAGCCATCAACTCCGCGATATCATTGCGTCCGGAGAAAAAATGCACATTACTGCGCACGCCGCGTTTTTCTGCCAGCGCTTCAAATTTGCGTGGCTTATCCTGACCGACAATATACAAAAGTGTGTTATGCCGCAGCGCCGCCGGAAGTGACGCAAGTGCTTCAATCGAACGATCCACCCCTTTGCGGGTAAAATCAGAGCCAACCTGCAACAGTAAGTTTTGCTGCTCCGAAATACCGTTCTTCTGGCGAACGATTTCACGGGCATTCGAGATTTGCGCACTGTATTTTCTGTCCGGGTAAATCCCCGGAGGGAGAATATGAAAACGCTCCGCTTCGGTTTGATAATGCTTCTGGAAATCAGCAATCTGCGTATCCGTCAGCATTAATAACTGCGTCGGTTTACCCTGTTCAAACGTTGCCCGTTCAAACGCCGCGTAATGGCGATAACGAGAGGTCAGACGATAGAAAAAGCCTTTTTCTTGCTCAACTTTTTCGGCATAACAGACATCCGCGGCAAAATAGACATCCAGGCCTGGCATCTTGTTAAACCCTACGACCCTGTCAACGGGATGCTCACGCAAATGCGCCTGTACCCAGGCATAATATTCCGCATTACGCCCATGGTTGGTCCGAGATTTAACCGGTACACGAATGAGCTCAAAAGCATCCGGGCATTCTCCGTCCCACGATTGGGTATAAATACGGACCTGATGACCTCGAGCTGCTACGGTTTGCGCAATGCGCATAAAGTCACGTTGTAGTCCGCCGAACGGAAAATACTTATACAAACAAAAAGCCACGATCATACTGGCGCATCCATTTCGATAATTTGCGCGTTCTGCGGCAACAGTTTTTCCGTTGCCGCAATCACATCCTCAGCGGGAATAACGGACATATATTTTTTGTTACGGTCCAGTTCAGATCGTTTAGGCATCGGCTGATAGTCCCCTGCCCAGAACTGAATAATATTGTCAGTCCAGGGGCGCCAGAAGACATGGTCTGTCGCGCCAAACAGACATATCACCGGCGTTTTGACCGCCGCGGCGATATGCCCTGGGGCTGAATCAACGCCAATAAAAAGGGCGGCATGATCAATCAGCGCGCCTAATTCCGGGAATCGGGTTTTACCTGCCAGCCCGGTTACCGGTTTGGTTTCGCACCCCAGCGCAATCTCTTCCACACAGGCTAAATCGTCAGCAGAAGGGCCGGACGTCAGCACGACCTGATAACCACGACGTTCAAGAGCATCAATGACGCGGGAAAATTTGTCATTATCCCAGCATTTAAATAACTGCCTTGCCGTAGGTTGAATCACCACATACTGATGCGTCACGCCAAGCTGGCGCAACTGCCGACGCATATTCTCCCAGTGTTCAGGCCGATAGCTCATCGTCGTTTCAGTAACAATATGCTCCAGCCCCAGTGGTTTGAGTGCTGACAGCGTACGTTCGACAACGTGTTTGCCGGAATAGGGAACGAGATGGGTAAAACTCTGTTTCCAGAATGCAGACTGTCGGTTAGCGAAATCCTGGGATATTTTTACTCTTGCGTGTAAAAAACGGACAATCAGCGCCACGATCCACTGATCGGTCAGGTTGATAACCAGATCATATTGGTTGTTGCGTAAGGTCTTAATCAGCGAAAGCGTATTTTTAATTTTCTCTGCCGCCCCCGTTCCCTTATTACTGATGCCATAAAGGGTATTAATCTCGGGATTTTCCGACAAAATAGGCATCGTATCCTGGTAAAGAAGCATATCGATTTTGGCGTCAGGATAGTTCTGCTTTAGCGTACTGATAACGGGAGTGGTTAATAGCATATCCCCGTGGAAACGCATCTTGATGACCAGAATTTTTCGAAAAGGCTTTTCCACACGCGACTCTTTTGTTGTGATTGTCCGATAAAGTTAAGCAGAAAACAGCACGCTACCGCCCCAGGCTCAACAGCTACCCGATCACTGATATTGCACTGACTTTTACGCGCTAGTGTATCACTTCTTTCGCTGCGATCCGACTCGAATAAATTAACTGCAAAGTGGGTATTTTTCTTTTTTAAATCAAATTGATATTAATCTGACCATTGTTTTTTTCGTCACCGATTGGCTCGGTTAACAACGGCAAGAGCAGTAAAAATCAATAAATGGCATAAAAATTCAAAAAAGATGAGCCGGGCTGGCGGAATAAGTCGGACTTAAAGCTATTTAAGTCAAAAACAGGAAAAGTAATGGTAAAGCCCTGGCTAAATACATAGAATCCCCAGCACATCCATAAGTCAGCTATTTACTATGCTCGAATTGCTTTACACCGCCCTTCTCTACCTTGTTCAGCCTTTGATCTGGATACGGCTTTGGGTGCGCGGACGTAAGGCCCCGGCCTACCGTAAACGCTGGGGTGAACGCTACGGTTTTTACCGTCGCCCCCTGAAACCGGGCGGGATTATGCTCCATTCCGTCTCTGTCGGCGAAACACTGGCAGCCATTCCTTTGGTTCGCGCCCTGCGACATCGCTACCCCGATCTACCGATCACGGTCACCACGATGACGCCAACCGGCTCCGAGCGTGTCCAGTCAGCCTTCGGTAGCGATGTTCAGCACGTCTACCTGCCTTACGATTTACCCGATGCGCTGGGTCGCTTCCTGAACAAGGTTGATCCTAAGCTGGTGCTGATTATGGAAACGGAGCTATGGCCGAACCTGATTGCCGCGCTGCATAAACGCCATATTCCACTGGTCATCGCCAATGCGCGTCTTTCTGCCCGCTCCGCTGACGGTTACGCGAAGTTGGGGAAATTTATCCGCCGAATCCTCCGTCGTATTACGCTAATTGCAGCGCAAAATGAAGAGGATGGTCAGCGCTTTGTGACGCTGGGCGCGAAGAACAATCAGGTGACCGTCACCGGCAGTCTGAAGTTCGATATTTCCGTAACACCACAACTTGCCGCAAAAGCAGTTACGCTGCGTCGCCAGTGGGCGCCGCATCGCCCGGTGTGGATCGCAACCAGTACTCATGATGGTGAAGAGAGTATTATCATCGCCGCGCATCAGGCATTGTTACACCAGTTCCCCAACCTGCTGTTGATTCTGGTCCCGCGTCATCCGGAACGCTTCCCGGATGCGATTAACCTCGTGCGTGAAGCCGGGCTAAGCTATACCACACGTTCCTCCGGCGAAGTCCCCTCGGCCAGTACCCAGGTCGTTGTAGGTGATACGATGGGTGAACTGATGCTGCTTTACGGAATTGCGGATCTGGCGTTTGTCGGAGGATCACTGGTTGAACGTGGCGGACATAACCCGCTGGAAGCCGCGGCACACGCAATTCCGGTGCTAATGGGACCCCATACCTTCAATTTCAAAGATATTTGCGCCCGTCTGGAGCAGGCCAGCGGTTTGATTACGGTCACGGACGCCACAAGTCTTGCCAAAGAGGTTTCCTCTTTACTGACCGATGCCGATTATCGTAATTTCTATGGTCGTCACGCAGTTGAAGTTCTCTATCAAAACCAGGGGGCGTTGCAGCGCCTGCTACAGCTGCTGGAACCTTATCTGCCACCGAAAACGCATTGAGGGCTGTTATGCAAAAACGGGCGATTTATCCAGGCACTTTTGATCCGTTGACGAACGGCCATATCGATATCATCACGCGTGCTACGCAGATGTTTGATCATGTCATTCTGGCGATTGCGGCAAGCCCCGGTAAAAAACCGATGTTCAGCCTTGAAGAACGCGTTGCGCTGGCTCAGCAGGCCACCGCTCATCTGTCCGGCGTTGAGGTGCTGGGTTTTAGCGATCTGATGGCCAACTTTGCGCGGGAAAAGCAGGCTAACATCCTGATTCGTGGATTGCGCGCTGTCGCGGATTTTGAATACGAAATGCAGTTGGCCCACATGAATCGGCATTTGATGCCAGAGCTGGAAAGTGTCTTTCTGATGCCTTCTAAAGAGTGGTCCTTCATCTCATCGTCATTGGTGAAAGAAGTGGCCCGCCATCAGGGTGATGTCACCCACTTCCTGCCCGAGAATATTCATCAGGCGCTGTTGGCAAAGCTCAAATAGCGTCCCGCATCCGGGACGCCCCGTCTTACTTCTGGCACTGACGGCAATAGAACGTCGCACGCTGCGCGTGTTTCGATGCTACGATCGGCGTTCCGCACACTCTGCATGGCTCACCTTTACGACCATAGACCTGCAACTCTTGAGCAAAATAGCCCGGTTTACCATCGCTTTGCAGAAAATCTTTCAGCGTCGTTCCACCCTGTTCTATTGAACGCAGCAGGACGGCCTTAATCACGCGCACCAGCAGTTCATATTCAGCCGGCGACAATGACGACGCCAGACGGTCAGGATGAATACCCGCAGCAAACAGGGATTCACTGGCGTAGATATTTCCGACCCCCACGACCAGCTTATTATCCATCAACCAGGGTTTAATCGCCGTTTTCTTCTTCGCACATTTCTGTTGCAGGTATTCGCCGTTGAAAGCATCGCTTAGCGGTTCAGGACCGAGATGCGCCAGTACGTTGTGCCCTTCCAGTTCTTTCGTCCACAGCCAGGCGCCAAAGCGACGGGGATCGGTGTAGCGCAAGACTTTACCGTTACTCATCACTAAATCGACATGGTCATGTTTTTCTGCCGGCAGTTCTTCAGGAAGGATACGTAGACTGCCTGACATCCCCAGGTGAATGATGATCCAGCCATCGGGTAGCTCCAGCAGAAGGTATTTCGCACGGCGCTGAACGCTGAGCACCGGTTTGTCGCTCAGACGGTAGATCTCTTCTGATACCGGCCAACGCAGACGTCCATTACGCACATTGGCATGCAGAATGGTTGCCCCGACCAGATGCGGTTCAATACCGCGGCGGCTGGTTTCGACTTCAGGTAATTCAGGCATAACGTCTCCGGCTATGTATCAGGTCTCACTAATATGGGGATGGCCAGAAAACAAAAAACCCCGCCGAAGCGAGGTTTTTCATTACAGCAAAGCGAGACTTACTTAATTTTCGCTTCTTTGTAGAGAACGTGCTGACGGACAACTGGATCGAATTTTTTCAGTTCCAGTTTTTCCGGCTTAGTACGTTTGTTCTTCGTGGTGGTATAGAAGTGACCAG
>NZ_JBFWLF010000079.1:0-15792 GCF_050252275.1 Citrobacter sp.
TCTTCGGTGTTGGCCTTTTCCATCCCGGTGTTAAATCCACCCCAGAAAATAATCCCGCCGACGAACCCGATTAACAGCAGCGTACCCAGCGCCAGGCGACTGGGGCGACGCCACCACTGCCAGAGGAGCTTAATCCGGCCTGGTTTACGGTTAGCATTTTCCATAATGACCTCTTATTTCCCGTAACCTTTCGATGGGGTAAAGGTGTTACCCACAATCGGCGGGGCGTCAGTCTGCGGCACGTGACACTGCAGACAGAAGTAACGACGCGGCGCCACTTCGGCCAGCACTTTGCCGTCGCTGTCCATAAAGTGCGTCGGACTGATACGCGGCGCGCCGGTGGTACGATAACTTTCAACGCCGTGGCATTGCAGGCAGCGGTTGGTGTTAGTGGTCACCTGGTAACCATCGACGCTATGGGGAATCATCGGCGGCTGATTCACGTAATTCAGCGGCATACGCTCTTGTTCTTTGTGCATGCGAATCGCCCCTTCCTGTGTCCCCGACACTTCCGGAGACTGGCTAAGATCCACTCCGTTTGCCGCCCAAACCGCACCGCTCACCACCAGGGCCAGCAGGGCTGTCCATTGACACAGCGCTTTCTTCAGGTCATGGCTTTTCATGATTTCGCTCCCGAACTCCATCGTGTAGTTATTGTAAATACGTCCTCAGAACAGACATCCACGCAGCGACCGCAGGCCATGCAATCGCGGCTGGTGACCTGCACCGGGCTTTGCTCATCCAGCACCGGGGCACGTAATACATGCGGTTCCGGGCAAACATGAAAACAGTCCATACAGCGGTTACATTTCTGTCGGTTTTTCGCCGCAACGGTTAATACGCCCTGGCTACCCAGTACGCCATACAGTGCGCCTAAAGGACAAAGATGCCCGCACCAGCCGTGTTCAACGACCAGCAAATCAAATAAAAACAGAGCGATAATCAGCAGTGCGCCGCTACCGAATCCCATCACCAGGCTACGCCCCAGCAGTGAAACAGGGTTAATCCATTCCCACAGTAGCGTCCCGGTCAGTGCTGAACCCACCAGCACGACAACCAGAAGTACGTACCGTATATGACGTGGAATGGTTGCGGACTGATTCAGGTCAAACCTTCTGCGTAGCCAGGCCGCAAAATCGGTAATCGGGTTCAGCGGGCAAACCCAACCGCAAAACAATCGCTTTCCTGCCAGGGCGTAAAGCACGGTAATAATCGCCGCGCCTGTTAGCGCCACCGCCACAGGCAGATGACCGCTCGCCAGGCTTTGCAGGGTGATGAGCGGATCGGTCAACGGGATCGACTCCAACAGCAGGCTGCTGGAGTAATTCCCATGCAGGATCCACACGCCAAACCACGGGCCGCTCAGAAACATCCCCAGCACCATAAACTGACAGAGCCGGCGGAAAATCAGCCAGCGATGACTCCGCCAGACGCCTTTTTTCGCCTGCGCTTCACGCCCGGCATCACGTTTACGATTTGCCATCGTTCCCCTCCAGCCAGCCGAAGCGGTAATGGTGACCCAACTCCCCTTTCGCCAGCGACAGCGGCAACACTTTTATCGCGGGTTGCTCCAGCACGCAGACTTTTTCACATTTCCCGCACCCCGTGCAGGCGTCGCTGTGAACGGTCGGGATAAATCGCGCATGTTTGCCGGTTCGCATGTTGCGATCCAGTTCCAGCGTGATAGCCTCATCGATTTTTGGGCATTCGCGATAACAGACGTCGCAGCGTAATCCCTGGAAGTTCAGGCAGTTTTCCTGATCCAGCAGCACCGCCAGCCCCATCCGCGAATCGTCAATGGAGGCAATCTCCCGGTCCAGCGCCCCGCTGGGGCAGACTTTGGCACACGGAATGTCTTCACACATCTCGCACGGGATCTCGCGGGCAACAAAATACGGCGTCCCCGCCGACAACCCTGATGCGAGCGTCGCCAGTTTTAAGGTGTCATACGGGCATGCCTGAACGCACTGCCCGCAGCGCACGCAGGCGCTGGCAAAGGCATTCTCGTTCACGGCCCCAGGCGGGCGCAACCGCACGCCTGTAGCCCGTGCGGTTTGCTGCTGTAACCCCAGCGCCACGCCAACGGCAGCCAGTCCGCCCGCTGTGCGAACAACATCGCGCAGAAAGCGGCGGCGGCCATTTTGGGGTTTCGCTGACCTGGACATGGCGTGTTACACCTTCGCCAGTTTCACGGCGCACTTCTTGAAATCCGTCTCTTTAGAGAGCGGATCCGTCGCATCCAGCGTCAGGTTATTCACCAGCTGTGCGGCGTCGAAGAACGCCATGTAGACCAGCCCCTGCGGCGGACGGTTACGTCCACGGGTTTCAACAATGGAAATCACCTCGCCACGACGTGAGATCACTTTGACCTTGTCGCCACGGCGCATATCCCGTTTTTTCGCATCCAGCGGATGGATAAACAGAACCCCTTCCGGGAACGCACGGTGCAGTTCTGGCACGCGGCGCGTCATACTGCCGGTATGCCAGTGCTCCAGTACACGCCCCGTGGAAAGCCACAGGTCGTACTCGGCATCCGGCGCTTCTGCGGCCGGTTCAAACGGCAGCGCGAAGATCACCGCTTTACCGTCTGGCTTACCGTAGAACTTGTAGCCTTCACCTGCTTTGACGTATGGATCGTTGCCTTCGCTGTAGCGCCACTGCGTCTCTTTCCCGTCAACCACCGGCCAGCGAAGGCCGCGCGCCTTGTGATAGTCATCGAACGGGGCGAGATCGTGACCGTGTCCACGACCAAACCAGGCGTACTCTTCAAACAGCCCTTTTTGCAGATAGAAGCCCAGCTCACGAGATTCGTCGTTAAGCTGATCCTCTTTCAACTCCGTCAACGGGAACTTGCTCACCGCAGGGGTGGCAAACAGCACGTCGTACAGGGTTTTGCCGCGCAGTTCCGGTTTCTGTGCCAGCAGCTCTTCCGGCCAGACCTCTTCCGTTTTAAAACGACGCGAGAACTGAACCAGTTGCCACAGGTCGGATTTCGATTCGCCCGGCGCTTTAATCTGTTGACGCCAGAACTGGGTACGACGCTCGGCGTTACCGTAAGCCCCTTCTTTCTCCACCCACATTGCGGTTGGCAGGATCAGGTCCGCGGCCAGCGCGCTGACGGTCGGGTACGGATCGGAGACAATGATAAAGTTGCGTGGATCGCGCCAGCCCGGCAGACGATCTTCGTTGATGTTCGGACCGGCCTGCATATTGTTGGTACACATCGTCCAGTAGACGTTCAGCTTGCCGTCTTTCAATGCCCGGTCCTGGGCAACTGCGTGGAGACCGATTTTCGCCGGAATGGTTCCAGCCGGGATATTCCAGTGCTTTTCACAGATCTCACGGTGTTTTTCGTTAGTGACCACCATGTCCGCCGGCAGACGGTGGGCAAAGGTTCCCACTTCACGCGCGGTACCACAGGCAGAAGGCTGACCGGTCAGTGAGAACGGTCCACAGCCCGGCTGCGCGATTTTGCCAGTCAGCAGGTGAATGTTGTAGATCAGGTTGTTGGCCCACACGCCGCGCGTATGCTGGTTGAAGCCCATCGTCCAGTAAGAGATGACTTTCTTGTTCGGGTCGGCATACAGCTTCGCCAGTTGCTCCAGCTGATCTTTCGGCACGCCGGTCATTTCAGCGGTTTTATCCAGCGTGTATTCAGCCACAAACGCTTTGTAGTCTTCAAAGCTCATCGGCTCAGAAGCATCAGATCCTGGGTTTTTCGCGGCTTTTTCCAGCGGATGCGTCGGACGCAGGCCGTAACCGATATCCGTTGCCCCTTTGCGGACGTTGACGTGTTTGCTGAAGAAGTCCTGGTTAATCGCGTTGTTTTGAATGATGTAGTTAGCGATGTAGTTGAGGATCACCAGGTCAGACTGTGGCGTAAACACCATCCCGTTGTCCGCCAGCTCGAAGCTACGGTGCTGGAAGGTAGACAGCACGGAGACGTTAACATTCGGATCGGAGAGACGACGGTTGGTAATGCGCGACCAGAGGATCGGGTGCATTTCCGCCATGTTCGAGCCCCACAGGACAAACGCATCGGCATGCTCGATATCGTCGTAGCAGCCCATCGGTTCGTCCATGCCAAAGGTACGCATAAAGCCTACCACCGCTGAGGCCATGCAGTGACGCGCGTTGGGATCGAGGTTGTTCGAGCGCAAGCCCGCTTTAAACAGTTTGGAGGCGGCGTAACCTTCCCAGATGGTCCACTGGCCGGAACCAAACATGCCGACAGACTCCGGGCCTTTCTCTTTCAGCGCGGTTTTAAACTTCTCTTCCATCACATCGAAAGCCTGATCCCAGCTGATCGGCGTAAATTCACCGTCTTTGCTGTACTTACCGTCTTTCATACGCAGCAATGGCTGCGTTAAACGGTCCTCTCCGTACATAATTTTGGGCAGGAAATAGCCCTTGATGCAGTTCAGACCACGGTTAACCGGGGCATCCGGATCACCCTGACAGGCGACAATACGCCCCTGCTGAGTGCCGACCAGCACGCCACAGCCTGTACCACAAAAACGGCACGGGGCTTTATCCCACTTAATGGCTTCCTGTTGACCGACAACTGCGCGGGCAACGCCCGGTACGCTTAGCCCGGCAGCCGCCGCAGCGGCCGCAACGGCGTTAGCTTTCATAAAGCTACGACGACTGAGTTTCATGGTGTTTCCTCACCTTGTTCTTCCTGCTGGTGATAAACCAGCGACACCGCCAGCACGCCCGCAACGTTGCGTACCGACTCAATTGTTTGCATCAGCGTTTCGCTGTGTTCTGCTTCAACCACCGCAATCATCTGGCCGCTTTGCTCGTCGCTTACGGCCACTTCGCAGCCCGGCAAAGCATTTAGCTGCGTGCTAATATCCTGTACTTGTTCGCCTTTGGCCTGAACAATCAGGCTGCAGACCTGCCAGTTAATGTGCATGGTTATACTCCGCGGTAATGGCTGACACCGGGCAACTGGCGACACACGCGCCGCATCCGTTACAGTTCTGGTTATCGAGTTGTGGCTGATAAATGCCGGACAACGTTGGGCGAAACAGGATCGCCTGCGGTTCACAGCTATCCTGACAGCGGCGGCACTCTACGGACTGATACGCCAGACACGCTTGCCCAATGGTGAAAATCAGATCCCATGCCCTGGTGTGGCGCGGAGAAAAGAGAGATTCAGGGCAAGCCTGCGCGCAGGCGTAGCAGAAGGTGCATTCGCTTTGTTGGAAATTAACGCTCGGATAGCCACCCGGGCCACGCTGCAAAACATCGTGTTCACAAGCCTGAATACAGGCGTCGCAACGGGTGCACTGGGACAGAAACTGAGATGCTTCCATGATCCACGGCGGACGAATCCCACGATTGGCACTACGCCAACTGCCAGTCAGTATGCCTCGACGGGATAGATCAACCATGGCATCGCCCTTCCATAAACGACGCTCCCCCGGCTGGGTGAACGACAATAAAAACCGCGTTACTACTAAGTCATTATTATGATCGGTAAGATAGTAAAGGATGTGTTCCAGGTGCATACCCCAATCGGGGTAAAACCAGTGGTTGGATCAAAAGAGTGTTAATGAAGCTTGTCAGAATGTGCTTCTCCGCACAGATCAAATGGTTATGTAATATTTTATATATCGCCATGATTGTCGGGATAATTAACCAAAACAAACAGCAAAAACAAGAATAAATAACCAAACAATTTACATAACTACAGTAAATAGACTTTAAAAATACGTAAAGACAGATCAATGATTCTGGTCTATATGTTAATCTGCCGTGAAATCGTTCATAAGATAAAAAAGGAAAACCTGTGAACTCAAAAATAAAGACAATGGTTCCTGCCGTTTTGTTCGCTGCTTTCGCCAGCACCTCTGTGTGGGCGGCCTCCACGGAAGCTAATCCGCAACCGCTGGAAAAAATCGCCCCCTGGCCGCAGGCGGAAAAAGGCATGAAGCGCCAGGTTATTCAGCTACCCCATCAGGAAGATGAATCTACTCTTAAAGTGGAACTGATGATCGGACAGACGCTGGAAGTCGACTGCAATCAGCATCGCCTGGGCGGCGAGCTGGAAAGCAAAACGCTGGAAGGTTGGGGTTATGACTACTACGTCTTTAATAAAGTCACCTCCCCGGTATCGACCATGATGGCCTGTCCGGATGGCAAAAAAGAACAGAAATTTGTGACCGCCTATCTGGGTAATGACGGTATGCTGCGTTACAACAGCAAGTTGCCGATCGTGGTGTATACCCCGGCAAATGTTGATGTGAAATTCCGCATCTGGAAAGCGGAAGATAACGTGCAGAACGCGGTAACGCGTTAAGTCTCTGATGATGCCGGATGGCGGCGCAGCGCCATCCGGCAATGCCGTTACAGTGCGATATCTGCCACTTCTTTACGCGCAGGCTGAGCCTGTGGTTTGAGCTGCGCTTTTGGTGCCGCGTCCGTCGTCTGCGGCTGGACATATTGCAGCCCCAGCACTTCACTGGTGTATTGCAGTTCCTGCTGCGTCGCCTCAACGTTGCCGTTCAGTTTTGTACCGTAAGACGGAATAATCGTTTTCAGCTTCGCCTGCCATTGCGGCGTACTCACCTTCTCTTTAAAGACGGTTTCCATCAGATGGAGCATGATCGGTGCCGCAGTGGATGCGCCCGGTGACGCGCCCAGCAGTGCGGCAACGGTCCCCTCTTTGTCGCTCACCACTTCCGTCCCCAGACGCAGCACGCCCCCTTTGTCTTCATCACGTTTGATGATCTGGACACGCTGACCCGCCTGCCATAAACGCCAGTCCGCTTTCTTCGCCTGCGGATAGTACTCTTTCAGCGCGTCGAAGCGGTCATCATCGCTCAGCATCACCTGACTAATCAGGTATTTCACCAGATCGAAGTTATCCATCCCGACGTTGACCATCGGCATGAAGTTGGAAGGCGTGGTTGAACTCAGCAGATCCCACAACGAACCGTTTTTCAGGAATTTAGTGGAGAAGGTGGCGAACGGCCCGAACAGCACGACACGTTTACCATCCAGAATACGGGTATCGATATGCGGGACCGACATCGGCGGCGCGCCGACGGAAGCCTGACCGTACACTTTCGCCAGATGCCGGTTCACCACGTCCGGGTTTTCTGCGACCAGGAATTGCCCACCAACCGGGAAGCCTGCGTACTCTTTGGCTTCCGGAATACCGGTTTCCTGCAACAGTTTCAGCGCTGCGCCGCCCGCACCGATAAAGACGAATTTGGCTTTGATGTTATGTTCCGCTTCGCCGTTTTTCAGATCGGCGACGGTCACCGTCCAGGTATTATCGTCGTTACGTTTAAATCCACGGACTTCGGTGCTCAACTCCAGTGCAAAGTTAGGCTTTTTCTGCAACGAAGCAATCAATTGGCGCGTAATTTCGCCGTAGTTCACGTCCGTTCCCATTTCGGTACGCGTAGCGGCGACTTTCTGTTTCGGATCGCGCCCTTCCATCACCAGCGGTGCCCACTCTTTGATTTGCGCGTGGTCTTCGGAGTAGCGCATACCACGGAACAGCGTGCTTTGTTGCAGGGCCGCATAGCGGGCGCGCAGGAAGTTGACGTTCTCTTCACCCCAGACGAAGCTCATGTGCGGAACGGTGGTGATGAAGGTGCGCGGGTCGTGCATCACGCCACTCTTGACCTGATGCGCCCAGAACTGGCGGGAAATCTGGAAAGCTTCGTTAATTTCGACTGCCTTTTCGGTACTGATACTCCCGTCGGCTTTCTTTGGTGTGTAGTTCAACTCCATCAGCGCAGAGTGCCCGGTACCGGCATTGTTCCAGCCGTTTGAACTCTCTTGCGCGACACCGTCCAGGCGCTCCACCATGGTCATCGACCAGTCGGGTTCCAGTTCCTGTAGATAAGTTCCCAGTGTGGCGCTCATGATGCCGCCGCCGATCAACAGTACGTCCGTCTCCTGCTCTTCCGTCGCTTTCGCTTTTGCCGCCATCGAGACAGCATTCAGCCCTACGGCCATCGAGAAGAGCATGGCAGTCACTTTTTTCATATGGTTAATGCCTTACTTTTAGTATCGTTTTTTTGCTTTTTTGCAGGTGAAAATCGAGCGGCACCAACGTTAACACTTCAGTAATAATATTTAAATATTGTTTATAAATTATATTAAGATTTTAAAAACGTTAAAAATACGTTGAATCTTTATAGGGTTATTCACAATATTTTCTGGAAACAGACGCTCCAGAAAGGTACTATGCGGCGCGTTGTTATTCACCGCACGGACGCCTGTCGGTCTGCTGTTATCAGGCCCTTTCCGACCTGAGAGTAAATATGTCTGTAACCCCTTCGTCTTCTGCTCTGGCAGCGGAACACACGGTCAGTGGCGTTCTTCGCGCCCCACGTCTGCTGGTACGCGAAACGCTGGCTGGGGTGATCACCGCGCTGGCGCTGATCCCGGAAGTGATCTCCTTTTCGGTGATTTCCGGCGTTGACCCGAAAGTCAGCCTGATTACCTCAGTGGTGCTTTGTCTGGCAATGTCTTTCATGGGCGGTCGCCCGGCGATGGTCACGGCAGCAGCCGGTTCCGTTGCGCTGGTGATAGGCCCGATGGTGCACCAGCATGGCGTACAGTACATTCTGCCAGCGGTCGTATTAGCCGGGTTTATCCAGATTCTGTTTGGCGTTACCGGGATGGCGCGCCTGATGCGTTTTATTCCCGCCGCCGTCATGACCGGGTTTGTGAACGCCCTCGGTATTCTGATTTTTTTCGCCCAGGTCCCCCATTTCTGGAGCAAAAGCCCACTCATCTGGGGGCTGTTTGCCTTAACGCTACTCATTGTGTTGTGGGTGCCGCGCGTTATTAAAAGCATTCCTGCGCCGCTGATTGCCATTGTTTTATTGACGCTGTTTACCTCAACCACCGGACAATTGCTGCCGACCGTTGGTGATGAAGGCGCAATGAGCGGCGGGCTACCGGGACTGACGCAGTTGTTAGTGCCGCTGAATCTGCAAACGCTGACAATTATCTGGCCCTGCGCGCTGAGTATCGCCTTTGTGGGCCTGATGGAGTCGCTGCTGACGGCGAAACTGGTTGATGACCTGACGGTCACGCCGTCGAACAAAAATCGTGAAAGCGCGGGTCTGGGGTTCGCCAACATTCTGGCGGGCTTTTACGGCGGCATTGCTGGCTGCGCGATGATCGGACAGACCATCGTGAATGTGGAGATGGGGAAAGGCCGTAGCCGCGTGTCGACGATCGCCGCCGGGTTGGTTTTACTGCTGCTGGTCACTGCGCTGAGCGACGTGATGGCGAAAATCCCGATGTCGGTTCTGGCCGGGATCATGGTGATTGTGGCGGTGAAAACGTTCAGTTGGCACAGTATCCAGCCCGCCACCCTGACGACACTGCCCGTGGTGGAAACGCTGGTAATGGTCATTACCGTTGGCGCAACGGTCTCCACCGGCAACCTGGCGATTGGCGTGGTTGCCGGGGTGGTGGCGATGGGATTACTGCCTCGCGTCGTGAAGCGTAAACGACGCACTACATCAGAAACAGCGTCGCCAGCCCAAGAAAAATAAAGAATCCGCCGGTATCGGTAATCGCGGTGATCATCACGCTCGAGCCGACCGCCGGGTCGCGCCCGAGCTTCACCATCGTCATCGGGATAATCACCCCCATCAGCGCCGCCATTAACAGGTTCAGCATCATTGCCAGTGTCATCACCCCGCCGAGCGCCATGTCGTCGTACAGCCACCAGGTGATCCCGCCCATAATCCCCCCCCAGACGAGGCCATTGACCAGTGCCACCCCCATCTCGCGCAGAATAAGAAACGTCAGGTTGCCCGGCTGTATGTTTTGTAACGCCAGCGCCCGAACAATCATGGTGATGGTCTGATTACCGGTATTCCCGCCGATCCCGGCGACAATGGGCATCAGCGACGCTAACGCCACCAGTTGTGAAATGGTGTGTTCAAAGCCATCAATCACGCGCGAGGCAATGAACGCAGTACACAGGTTGATAGCCAGCCACGCCCAGCGCGTTTTCACCGCTTTGGGAACGGGCGCAAAAACATCCTCTTCGGCGCTCAACCCGCCCATTCGACGCAGATCGGTGTCCGTCTCTTCGTAGACCACGTCGACGATCTCGTCGATCGTCAAGCGTCCCATCAGTTTACCGGCAGAATCGACTACCGCCGCACTGACCAGGTTGTCACGCTCGAAGGTACGCGCCGCATTTTCCGTTTTATCTTCCGGGGCGAAGGTCAGCGGATCGTCATCCATCACCTCGCGGTCTTTACACTGCACGTCATTGTGCATAATACAGGGCAGGGTTAGCTCACCAACCAGCGGTTTGTCGCGACGGGTGACAAACAGTTTGTCAGTGTTTTCCGGCATCTTGCCCAGACGACGCAGATAACGCTGCACTACTTGCAGCGTCACATCCGGGCGCACGGTGATGACCTCGAATTCCATGATCGCGCCGACGCGATTCTTTTCGTAATGCATAACCTGGCGCACGCGGGCCCGCTCTTCGGGCGGCAGCGTCGCCAGCAACCGGCCTGTGAGGTTACGCGGCAGGTGCTGAACCAGGTAAATCTGTTCGTCGATGTCGAGATATTGCAGCGCCTCAAGCAGTTCCCGGTCGGTCATTTCATCGATCAGGTCATCCCAGACGTTTTCGGACGCCTCAAGCAGGACGTATCCACGCTTATCACTCTGAATCAGCCGCCAGAGGGCGTGACGTTCTTCCGACGGGAGCGCTTCAAGGGTATCCGCCAGGTCAGGTGGTGGAAGATGGTCGACCAGCGCGCCTACCTCAGCAATATCGTCGGCTAACGTTCCGACATCATATTGCTCAGCCAGGGTGAGCTTGCCTAACAGGGTGGAAACAATGGCTTTATCGGTGGTAAGCAGCCAGATCAGCCGCGCACGCTCTTCATCGCGCAGCCTTGCGCTGTTTTGGTGTTTTGCGAACATTAATCATAAATCCATGATACGAGATGCCATTAAGCATGGCGCGAGGTTATGTAAATAACAATAAACGGGGGCGTCAGATGAATAAAAAAACTACCGTTGTCCCGAAACGCCTTGCGCCATCGGGACCACGGTCAGATGAATCAGGCCGTGCGCGCGACGGCATCGCGTGACGCAGCATCACGCTCATCGCCCACCAACTCAATCAGTTGTCCGTTACGCATTTCCAGCAAACGATCGGCGTGAATAAAATAGTGATCGTCGTGACTAATGGCGAAAATGGTTTTCCCCATCTCCTGCATCAGCGGCAACAACACCTGGTAAAACTCGCGGCGGAAGTGCGGATCCTGATCGGCCGCCCACTCATCGAGCAGGATAATGTCGCGATCTTCCGCCAGTGCCAGCAGCAGCGCCACGCGCTTTTTCTGCCCCTTCGACAGTTTCAGATTCAGGATCCGGCCATCGCTCAGTTCCAGTTTGTGCGCCATTTTCAGGTGCCCCAGCCACTTCTCAACCAGAGCAAGATCGGCCGGTTTGCCTTCTGGTCCCAGTAGCTGGTCAAACAGCCAGACGTCGGTAAACACCGCAGAAAAGAGCTTGCGATAATCTTCCGGCTTTTCGGCGCTGACAGGCTTACCGTCCAGCAGGATCTCCCCTGATTGCGGCTGGTACAGCCCCGTCAGCAGCATCGCCAGCGTCGATTTGCCGCTGCCGTTACCGCCGATTAAGAACAGCAACTCACCGCGATTGATCGTCAGATTCACCGGCCCCACGGAGAACGAATTGTCCTGATAGTGGAACATGACGTTACGCAGTTCGAGGGTTTTCCATCCCGGGAACGCCTGCGGGCGCGGAAATTCTGCTTTAAACGGTGCCAGCGCGAATGTGTTCAGCTTGTTGAAGGCAACCTGCGCCGTAAGCAGCGTAGGGAGTGCTCCCACCGCCGACAGCAGCGGCGTGCGCAGGAATAAAAGCGTTAATGAGTAGGTCGCCGCAACGTTGGTATCCGCCCAGCCGAGACTGTTTGCCATCCAGAACACCAGGCCAATCGCGCCGAGCATCATAATGTTCGACCAGTTCACGGCGCTGAGGTGGAAGGTATCGGCGCGAATAATGTGGTGGCGATACGCTTTGGCATCCGGAATATAGAGGTTGTTGAAGATATGTTCCGCCCGCTCGCGGTTGAGCGTCAGCTCTTTGCGCCCTTCCAGCACCGTTTGATAATCGTTATACAACTTATCTTCGGTTTCGCGCAGCGTCGCCATGTGCCGGTAAACCCGCGATACCAGCATAAACCCGCCCCAGATGGTAATGACCATCCAGATAGCGGTCACCAACAGCATTTTGGTCGACAGCATCGCCAGATACGCCGCCGAACCGACGGTCAGAATAATCCCCTGCACCAGTTCAGGCAGACGAACAAAAGCGATGGTGATATTGCGCACGTCGCTGGTCAACCCGGCCAGCAGAGAGGCACTGCCCAGTTGTTCAATACGTTCCACGTGCGTATCAAGAATACGCTTGATGAATTCACTGCGCAGACGGAAGACAAAGTGGTGTCCCAGCGTGGTGAGCGCCAGTTGTGAACCCAGCGTCACCGCCATCAGCAGTAACAGTAGTCCGAGAAATTCCGGTAAAACCAGCAGAGAGGGATCCGCAGTCTCAATAAGACGCTGATTGATAAAAGCGATAAGGCCAATCCCCAGCGCCGCGCTGACGAGGCTGAGCGCCATCACGCAAATAAATGGCCAGCGATACTGCCGCCAGACAAGAAGAAGTAGTTCCATTCATACAACCCGGACAAGGAATAACAGCCCGCAGTTTAAACATCTCAACGCGTTCAGCAATAATAATTCTTATTTTTATTCTTTTTTACCCGCCTGGCGAAAAGTCAGATTGTAACGACAGTCGGCGGTCGCCGGATGGAACCCAGCCTTCAGCGGCTGAATTCCGTGGTAAAACAAGCGCGATTCGCCGCCCCAGACCACTACATCGCCATGTTCCAGTAGAACGCGCGTCAGCGGATCGCTACGTTTCAGGCCGCCAAACTGAAAGACAGCCGGTAATCCCAGCGAGACAGAAACAATGGGCGCCCGCAGATCCGGCTCGTCTTTATCCTGGTGCAGCGAAAGCTTTGCGCCAGGCGCATAGCGGTTGATCAGGCAGGCGTCCGGCTGATAATCCGCATAGCCTGCCGCCGTTGCCGCCTGCTGACACAACCGCAGGAAGGACGGCGGAAAATCCGGCCAGGCGTGCCCCGTCAGCGGATCGATTGGCGAATAGAGGTAGCCGTGACGGTCGGTCGTCCAGCCCAGCCGTCCACAGTTAGTCATCGCCACCGACATGGTGTAACCGCCGGGGGTGATCATCTGGCGAAACGGCGACCGACGGGCGACCGCCTCAATCTCCTGCACCAGTTGCAACGCTGTGTTGAAGGCAAAGCGGCGCAAAATGACGGCACCAGGTGCCAGCGGTTCCTGCCAGGGCTGCGAATCGGCAAACAAATCAAGCATTATGCCCCCTCATCAGGAGACTCACGTCGCAGGATTTGTGCCTTACGCGACACGCCCCAGCGATAGCCGGAAAGCGATCCGTCGCCTCGCACAACGCGATGACAGGGGATCACGATCGCCAGTTTATTCGCGCCACAGGCGCTGGCGACGGCACGAACCGCGTTCGGCTTACCGATAGCTTTTGCCAGTTGCTGGTAGCTGACGGTCTCACCGTAAGGGATCGCCCGCAGCGCCTGCCAGACCTGTTGTTGAAACGCGGTACCCTGAATATCCAGCGGCAACGACAGCGCGGCATCACGCCCGTCAATACTGGCGATAACGTGGCGAATACGCTGCAGGAAAGCGGGATCGGCGGGTTGAGCCTGAGCGGCCGGGAACAATGTCTGCAGTTCAGCCATCAGCGCCGCATCGTCATCCCCTAACAAAATGGCGCAAATCCCCCGCTCGCTTTCAGCCACCAGACAGCGTCCGAGTGAGCAATCCGCCAGCGCATAGCGCACCGCCAGCTTGTCACCGCCGCGACGGAACTGCTTCGCCGTCATCCCAAGCGTTGCATCAGCATTACGATAGTAGCTGCTGCTGTCCGGGAATCCGGCATTCAGAATCGCCTGCGTCACGCTTTCGCCGTGGCTCAGGGCGTCGCGCAGTCGGCGGGCGCGATACGCCTGCTGCCACGCTTTTGGCGTCATCCCGGTCGTGGCTTTGAACACGCGATGCAGATGGTACGGACTCATCGCCACCTGTTCAGCCAACGCATCGAGCGTGATGGGGCTCTCCTGCTCCAGAAGCTGACAGGCAAGCGTAATTTTATCCAGTCGATGCTGCCGGGCGTTGGCTTTATCCGGCTGACAGCGTTTACACGGGCGAAACCCGGCCAGCAACGCGGCCTGCGCGTCAGGAAAGAAGCGGACATTTTTACGCAGCGCATGTTTTGCCGTGCAGGAAGGTCGGCAAAAGATGCCGGTCGTCTGCACCGCAAAGACAAACTGTCCGTCAGCCTCAGAATCACGTTCCAGCACCGATTGCCAGCGCTGGTCGTCATTTACGCATAGAGAATTTTTCATACTGGACTCCTTCGTTAAGCATAGTGCCTGCTTAGCGGCAGTGTGTCCGAAACCCATCACACGAAAACCCGCAATCTTGCTTTTTAATTTTGTTCACGAATGAGAAAACTTTCAAACTGCGGAGACATCCAGGTTTTGAATCCCTCCCCCTCTTTGATAATCATGTACACCGCCAGCCCTTCCCGGCGTACGACCTCTTTGGCTTTCTCCGTGCCGAGCACCATCAGTCCGGTATCCCAGCCATCCGCTTCCAGCGCCGTTGGCGCTATCACCGTCACTGACACCAGATTATGCTCAATGGGGCGTCCCGTCTGCGGATCGATAACATGAGTGAGGCGTTTTCCGTTCAGCTCATAATAGTTGCGATAGCTGCCGGAGGTACTAATACCGTGCCCGTTAATATCCACCACCGCCTGAACCGCGTTTTCACGGTCGGTAGGCTTCTGGATCGCCACCCGCCACGGATGCCCTTCAGCGTTCATCCCGCGACTGTTCAGCGCCCCCCCGACAGAGACCAGATAGCGTGCGATACCTTCGCGCTCCATCAACTGTGCCAGGTGATCGGCGGCATAGCCTTCACCGACAGTGGAGAGATCGACAAACAAATCTGGCAGATCTTTTTGCAGGTACTGCTGTTTCGCCTGGTTGATCACCGACAGGTGCTGCAACCCGCTGTTGGCTTTTGCCGCATCAATTTGCGCCTGCGTCGGGATCTGGACCGGTTGCTTGTCGGGACCAAACCCCCACAAGTTCACCAACGGCCCAACGGTGATGTCCATGGCCCCCTGGGTTTTTTGCCCAATACGTAGCGCAGAGGTAACAATGTCCGCCATTGCCTCGTTGACGGGCCAGGGAGAAAGACTTTTCGACTGGTTGAAGCGCATCAGCGCCGAATCATTTTTATAAGTGGAGAGCAGTTGGTCGTCGGCATCCAGTTGCGTCTGAATTTTCGTTTGTAGCGCCGCTGCTGATTTGGCATCGACTCCGACCACGCTCACACGCCAGAAGGTGCCCATTGTTTTCCCTTCCAGCACGACCGGAGCCGCGGCAGGCGTTTGCGCCGCGTCCGGTGCGTTATCGCACCCGGTAAAAAAGAGAGTCACAGCCAGTAAGGCCGCACGAGCAACGTTCATTTCCATACGTGATTGTCCTCCTGCAAAAGAGGCGCAAGAGTACACCAAAAATCGGCGGTTGTACGCCGAAAAACCGCACAAAAAAAGGCCCCGCAGGGCCTTTTATCGACATTAAGCAAACTTAGAACTGGTAAACCAGGCCCAGTGCAA
>NZ_JBFWLF010000080.1:0-15780 GCF_050252275.1 Citrobacter sp.
ATGATGTTTGGCCCTTTCAACTGCAAACGACCGCCCTCTTCAATACCCGGGATCGCCAGCAGACGCGCGTCCATGCCGGGCAGGATCCGCCCGACGGTACCAGGCTTCGCCGCCATCGGGACGTTAATCGAAACCACGGGCGCACACTCCGTTACGCCATAGCCTTCGAGAATCCGCAGACCAAACTTATCCTGCCAGAGCTGTTTTGTACTCTCCTGGAGTTTCTCCGCTCCCGCCACCACATAGCGCAGACGATAGAAATCATACGGATTGGCAAAACGCGCATAGTTGCCGAGGAACGTGGAGGTACCGAACAGCACCGTGCAGTTCCGGTCATAAACCAGTTCCGGCACAATGCGGTAATGCAGCGGACTGGGATAAAGGAACACGTCAGCGCCGGTGAGCAGCGGCGTAAAAAGCCCAACCGTCAGACCGAACGAGTGGAACAGCGGCAGTGCCGACATAAAACGGTCATTGGCGGTGAAGTCAGCAATGGTTTTTATCTGCTCGACGTTAGCCAGCAGACTCTTGTGGCTATGCACCACCCCCTTGGGATGACCTTCGGAACCCGAGGTAAAGAGGATCACCGCCGCCTCTTCCGGCTGCTGCTTGACCTGCGCCCGATGCGGCATCAGCAGGTGCGCAAAGATCCACAGTTTGTCCGCCGTGGTCACATCGGCTTTGAGATCTTCCAGATAGACCCAGCGAACCTGCGTCAGTTGCTCCGGCAGGTGCCAGAGTTTGCCTTTATCCAGGAACTGGCGGGAGGTAAAAATGGTTTTGATTTCCGCAGCGGTGATAGCGCTGGTCAGCCCTTTGACGCCCGCCGTGTAGTTCATCATTGCCGGGATACGACGGCGAGACACCGCGCCGAAAATCACCGCCGCGCTGATCGCGGCATTGGGCAGCATCAGGCCAATTTTTTCGCCTTCCGCGCTATATTTTTCCAGAATACGCCCGACAAACAGCGTCTTAGTGAGCAACTGTCGGTAGCTGTCCGGCTTGAAGTTGATGTCTTCGATACAGTGCTTGCCCGCGCCATAACGGTACTTCGCCGCCAGCAGCGATTCATACAGCGTTTCGCGCGGACGCACCGCCATCCGTGCTTCCATCATTTTCTGATGCAGCATTTCACCGGCGATTTTACGGCGATCGCGCGCGCGCGGCGCATCGGGCATAGGCAGATGAGTGGGTGGTAAAACATGCAGGTGGATCCGCGGGAAGAAGCGGCGTTTCACCAGCCCTTTCAGGCGGCTGAAATGGGTGAGTTCTGCACCTTCAATCCGCACCGGCACCAGCGTCGCGCCCGATTTCGCGGCGACAAACCCGGCGCCGTCGTAAATTTTCATCAGCGAGCCGCTCACCGAAATGCGCCCCTCCGGGAAAATCACCACCGGGCGACCCTGCTCGATCAGTCGAACCAGATGTTTAATCGCCATCGGCTTCGTTGGGTCGAGCGGCACAAAATCAATCAGCGAGGTTAACCAGCGCATGTACCACTGTTGACTAATCGAGGTGTAAACCGCAAACACCGGACGTACCGGTAGAAATAGCGCCAGCAGAATGCCGTCGATAAACGAGACATGGTTGGGGGTGATTAAGACGCGTTCTCCCCGCAACGCCTGCATATCCCCCGTCACGCGTACCCGATAGAGCACGCGGCACAGGTTACGGAAAAAGCCAAATAACATTTCAACTCCCTTTGCGCACGATTCGGTAAAATAATGGTGGCAGATTACACGAACAAGGCAACAGGAGCGACAGTAAACTCGGGGCGAAAAAAAACCTGCGCATCCGCGCAGGTTGGTGCAAGAGACAGGGTACGAAGAGCGTACCGAATAATCTCACCAATCAATACCTCTGGGATCTTGATTGTGGTCTGTGCATGACCGCTTCGCCAGCGCGAAAACGCAAAGGAATGAAGGGAAATGCAACCAGTTGTGTAAATTCTCGCTTACTGTTACAGATTGCCGAAATAGTAAAAAAAAACCTGCGCGACTGCGCAGGTTGGTGTAATTCGTGTGCTCAACCCGAAAGTTGACTTCACCTATCAATACCTCTGGGATCTCAACTTTATCAAGCAGCCAGGAAGCGTCGCCAGCGAACAATCGCAACAGCCCTTCGCAAAGTGTAACTAATGGTTTGCATCATTCGATTTTTGGCGTAATTCCAAGGATTTTGCTCACATTTGCCGCGTCGCAACAGGCAATCTGCTTGAACCAGCAGCCGTTTTCCGTAACACTGACAGAATGTAAGCGTTTACCCACAATAGGTACTGTCATGGCGACCATAAAGGATGTAGCCCGACTGGCTGGTGTATCAGTCGCCACCGTTTCCCGCGTCATCAATGATTCCCCCAAAGCCAGCGAGGCGTCGCGCCTGGCGGTGGCCAGTGCGATGGAGTCGCTCAGCTACCATCCCAATGCGAATGCGCGCGCGCTCGCACAGCAGTCCACCGAAACGATTGGTCTGGTGGTTGGCGATGTTTCTGACCCTTTTTTCGGCGCGATGGTGAAAGCCGTCGAACAGGTCTCCTATAACACCGGCAATTTTTTACTGATTGGCAACGGCTACCATAATGAAAAAAAAGAGCGTCAGGCAATCGAGCAGCTTATTCGTCACCGCTGCGCGGCGCTCGTCGTTCACGCCAAGATGATCCCGGATGCCGACCTGGCATCATTAATGAAGCAAATGCCCGGCATGGTGCTAATCAACCGGATCCTGCCCGGTTTCGAACAGCGCTGTGTGGCGCTGGATGACCGCTACGGCGCCTGGCTGGCGACCCGTCATCTGATCCAACAGGGCCACACGCGCATTGGCTACCTTTGCTCGAATCACTCTATTTCGGATGCGGAAGATCGTCTCAAAGGCTATTACGATGCTCTGGAAGAGAGCCATCTCCCGGTCAACGATCGCCTTGTGACGTTTGGCGAACCGGACGAAAGCGGCGGTGAGCAGGCGATGACCGAACTGTTAGGCCGCGGCAGAAACTTCACCGCGGTGGCCTGTTATAACGACTCCATGGCCGCTGGCGCGATGGGCGTGCTAAATGATAACGGTGTGGACGTCCCGGCAGAGATCTCGCTGATAGGCTTTGATGACGTGCTGGTTTCGCGCTACGTTCGTCCGCGCCTGACTACCGTGCGTTATCCTGTCGTGACGATGGCAACACAGGCCGCAGAACTGGCGCTCGCGCTGGCGGAAAAGCGCCCGCTGCCGGATGTCACCCATGTTTTCAGCCCTACCCTGGTCCGTCGCCATTCCGTGACGACGCCAGCGGAGCCGGGCAATGCGTCATCAAACGAGTAATCAGGATCGCGTCATGATAACAATGCTGGATGTTTCCCGTCGTGCCGGTGTCTCGAAAGCCACCGTTTCTCGTGTGCTGAACGGCACCGGTCAGGTCAAAGAAAGTACGCGTCAGAAAGTGTTTAAGGCGATGCAGGCGCTGGATTATCGTCCGAACTTTCTGGCCCGCTCGCTGGCGAACCGAACCAGCAACAGCATTGGGCTGGTTGTGTCGACCTTTGATGGCTTCTACTTTGGCCGCCTGCTACAGCAGGCCTCGCGGCAGACTGAATCTCACGGCAAGCAGTTGATTGTGACCGATGGTCACGATACGCCGGAGCGCGAACAAGAAGCGGTGCAGATGCTGGCCGATCGGCAGTGCGACGCCATCATTCTCTACACCCGTTACATGAGCGAAAAAGCGATCCTCGCGCTGGCGGATTCGATCACGATGCCGTTGATTATCATTAACCGCGATGTCAGCCTGGCCCGCGAACGCGCCATCTTTTTTGAACAGGAAGACGCGGCATTTCAGGCGGTAGATTACCTGATTTCGCAAGGACATCGCGAGATAGCCTGTATTACCGTACCGGGACACACCCCGACCGGGAAGTCGCGTCTGATGGGCTATCGCAAAGCGCTGGAAAAAAACGGCATTGCCTGGGATCCGGCGAAGGTGAAATATGGTGATTCCAGCATGACGCGCGGCTATGACGCCTGTAATGAACTGTTGCAGGAAGGGGTAACGTTCAGCGCCCTGTTTGCCTGTAACGACGACATGGCGCTGGGTGCGTCGAAAGCCCTGCACCAGGCCGGGCTTAACATTCCGCACGATGTCTCGCTGTTTGGGTTTGACGATGCGCCGAGTGCAAAATGGCTTGAACCGGGATTGTCGACGGTTTATCTCCCCATCGACACAATGATCACCACAGCCATCGACCAGGCGATCCGTATGGTCAATGGCGAAGAGGTTGAACCGATCCCGCCCTTTACCGGCACGCTGGTGTTGCGTGATTCGGTCACCACCGGGCCGTATTTTAAGGCATAAATCGTAACGCTATCTGCGCGACGCAAGGCCTGATGGCACTTCGCTTATCAGGCCTACTAACGACGGCAACTCCGCAGCTCGGATAAGCCGCCGCCCGACAAGAAATCAAAACACTTCCAGCGCCAACAGCTCTTCAATGGTCTGGCGACGGCGAATCAGTCGCGCCTGACCGTTGTCAAATAACACTTCCGGCAGCAGCGGACGGCTATTGTAGTTCGACGACATTGAGGCGCCGTAGGCACCGGTATCATGCAACACCAGATAATCGCCCGGCACCACCGCTGGCAGCGCGCGGGTTTCCACCTTGCCGCCCTCCTGCTGGGTAAAGACGTCGCCGGATTCACACAGCGGTCCTGCGACGACCGTGTCGACCCGCGGCGCGTTCTCCAGTGAACGACCATCCGCCGCCAGCGCGGTAATATGGTGATAACTGCCATACATTGCCGGGCGCATCAGATCGTTAAAGCCCGCATCCACCAGCACAAAATGACGACTGCCCATCTGCTTCACGCTGCGTACCTGAGTGACCAGCACGCCTGACTGAGCGACGAGAAAACGTCCTGGCTCAATTTCCAGCTTTACGTGATGCCCCAGATGACGGGCGATCTGCTCGCGCGCGGCATTCCAAAGACCAAAGTAATGCCGGGTATCCACCGCCTCTTCGTCGTCGTGATAAGGGATCGACAGACCGCCGCCGGCGGAGATCGCCTCCAGATCCTGGCCGAAATCCACCACCTGACGCACCATCGCGCCGCACACTTGCTCCAGATGACCATAGTCAACACCTGAACCAATATGCATGTGGATACCCACCAGCTTCAGTTGATGGCGCTGCATCACCGCCAGCGCCTGCGGCAAATCGGTATGCCAGATACCGTGTTTGCTGTTTTCGCCGCCGGTATTGGTTTTCTGGCTGTGGCCGTGACCAAAGCCCGGATTAACGCGCAGCCAGACGCGATGGCCCGGAGAGACCTGTCCAAGCTGATCGAGCATATCAACGGAACCGGCGTTGACCGGAATGCGTAATTCGCTGACGCGGGCCAGGGTGGTGTTATCAATCACATCGGCAGTAAATACGATGTCATCCGGATGCGTTTGCGGATCATATCCCGCCGCCAGCGCACGCTCAATTTCGCCTAACGATACGGAGTCCACTTTGACGCCCTGTTCACGCATTAAGCGCAGAATATGAATATTGGAACAGGCCTTCTGCGCGAAGCGCACCACATCAAACTGTTGCAGTGCCGCAATCTGACGACGGATGATCTGCGCGTCGTAAACCCAGACCGGGCAACCAAATTCGGCTGGCAACCTGAGCAGGTTTTCTGCGGTGAGATCGGTATCGGTGCAATACAGTGAATGAGGCATAACAGGCTCCGGACATGACGTTTTTTATGATTACGCCACAGTACGAAGAGAATAAAAAATATCGTTTTATACCGACTCTATGCAAAAATGATATGGTTTTAATCCTGCGAGGTGATGATGGCTGCCGTTAACTTACGTCATATTGAAATCTTTCATGCGGTCATGACCGCCGGAAACCTGACCGAAGCCGCGCGGTTGCTGCATACGTCACAGCCCACCGTCAGCCGTGAACTAGCGCGCTTTGAAAAAGTGCTGGGATTAACGTTGTTCGAACGTACGCGCGGTCGCCTGCATCCGACGGTTCAGGGGTTGCGTCTGTTCGAAGAAGTCCAGCGATCCTGGTACGGGCTGGACAGGATCGTCAGCGCAGCGGAAAGCCTGCGGGAGTTTCGCCAGGGGGAACTGTCGATAGTCTGCCTGCCGGTCTTTTCGCAGTCGCTGCTGCCCACGTTGATTCAGCCGTTTCTCGCCCGCTATCCGGACGTCAGCCTGAATATTGTCCCGCAGGAGTCACCCCTGCTTGAAGAGTGGCTTTCTGCCCAGCGCCACGATCTGGGGTTGACGGAAACACTGCACGCGCCTGCCGGTACTGAACGTACGGAGCTCTTCTCGCTTGATGAAGTCTGCGTGCTGCCGCCGGGGCATCCGCTGGCGGAAAAGTCAGTATTAACGCCGCAGGATTTTCAGGGGGAGAACTACATCAGCCTGTCGCGCACGGACAGTTACCGGCAACTGCTGGACACCCTGTTTAATGAGCACGACGTTAAACGGCGGATGGTGGTGGAGACTCACAGCGCGGCGTCAGTGTGCGCCATGGTGCGCGCCGGAGCCGGTCTTTCGGTGGTAAACCCGTTCACCGCTCTGGATTATGCGGCGAGCGGCGTAGTAGT
Source organism: Citrobacter sp. (assembly GCF_050252275.1). Lineage (NCBI taxonomy): Bacteria > Pseudomonadati > Pseudomonadota > Gammaproteobacteria > Enterobacterales > Enterobacteriaceae > Citrobacter > Citrobacter sp. The sequence goes on from NZ_JBFWLF010000080.1 coordinate 6,595, forward strand.
GCGCCGTTTCAGTATTTCCGTGCCGTTTACCGTCAGCCTGGTGCGTCCCATTCACCGACCCGCCTCCGCGCTGGTCGAGGCCTTCAGCCATCATCTGCAAACCCGCCATCACCTCCTGGTGACAGCGCTGGAGCAGATCCTCGGGCCGGTTACGACAGCATAAACGTCACGGCGTCTGCGGCATGGATCGCGGCGGTGTCAAACACCGGGATCGGGCTACGCTCCACCGGCACCAACAGACCAATCTCCGTGCAGCCAAAAATGACGCCCTCAGCCCCCTGTGCCGCCAAGGCTTCAATCACTTCCACATAGTACTGACGTGACGCTTCGGTAAACTGTCCGAGGCAAAGCTCATCAAAGATGACCCGGTTGATCGTCGCCCGCGCATCCGCATCGGGTATCAGGCACTCAATGGCAAACTGCTGTTCCAGGCGGCCGCGATAAAAATCCTGCTCCATAGTGTAACGCGTTCCCAACAGCACAACCCGGCGCATTCCCTGCGCGGAGATGACGCGCCCGGTCGCATCAGCAATGTGTAAAAAAGGCAGCGAGCAGCGCGATTCAATGGCCTCCGCCACGTTGTGCATCGTGTTGGTACATAAGACGATCCCTTCCGCCCCCGCCTGCTGCAGCCCGATCGCGGCCTGCGCAAGAATGTCTCCGGCTTTATCCCACTCACCGCGACTCTGGCACGCTTCGATCTCGTGGAAGTCAACGCTGTGCAACAGCAGACTCGCAGAATGAAGCCCACCCAGTTGTTGTTTGATCCCTTCGTTAATTAACCGGTAGTACGGGATGGTCGATTCCCAACTCATCCCGCCCAACAAGCCGATCGTCTTCATTACCTGCTCCTTCATCAGTGATTTACAGCAGTGAAGCAAACTTGTGATCAAGTTTCCAGTTCATTTGATCTCCCATTTTCTTTGCCACGCACCTGAGTTAGCTTTAATGAAACATTGTTTCAAACAATAGGATCCCACATGTTTGTTTTCCATAACGAGACGACGCTTGACGATCTGGGCAATGGCGTCACCCGCCGTATCCTCGCGCATAACGGCAAACTGATGGCTGTCGAGGTTAACTTTGAGCAAGGGGCGATTGGCCCGCTGCATCACCATCCACATGAACAACTGACCTACGTGTTATCCGGTGAATTTGAATTTACTATCGGTGACGAGAAGCAGGTGGTACGCGCGGGGGATACGTTGTATAAGCAGCCAAATATCGTTCACGGCTGTGTCTGCCTGAAGCCGGGAACACTGCTGGATACCTTTACGCCGGTTCGCGAAGATTTTCTCAACGCCTGATTTCATCAATAAAAAAACCCTGCGCGAAGGCAGGGTTTTGTCAGCAAGCGGGCGCGAATTAACGTGCCAGCCAACCACCGTCAACCGCCACGGTATAGCCGTTGATATAATCAGATGCGCTGGAGGCCAGGAAGACCACCGGCCCCATCAGATCGCTCGGCAGACCCCAACGTCCTGCCGGGATACGGTCGAGGATTTCAGCGCTACGCTGCTCATCGGCGCGCAGTTGCTGGGTATTGTTGGTTGCCATGTAACCCGGTGCAATCGCGTTGACGTTGATGTTGTGCTTCGCCCACTCGTTCGCCATCAGACGGGTCACCCCCATTACGCCACTTTTGGAAGCCGTGTAAGACGGGACGCGAATACCGCCCTGGAAGGAGAGCATGGAGGCGATATTGATGATTTTGCCGCCGTTACCCTGTGCGATGAAGTGTTTGGCCGCCGCCTGCGACATAAAGAACACGCTCTTGATGTTCAGGTTCATCACGTCATCCCAGTCTTTTTCGCTGAAATTGATCGCGTCTTCGCGGCGGATCAGACCCGCGTTGTTGACCAGAATATCGATATGGCCGAACTCAGCAACCGCACGCTCCAGCAGTGCCGGGATCCCGTCGATCTGACGCAGATCGGCGGTCAGACTCAAAAAACGACGGCCCAGAGCGGTCACACGCTCGATGGTTTCGGTCGGTTCAACGATGTTAATCCCGACGATATCACAGCCCGCTTCCGCCAGACCGAGCGCCATGCCCTGGCCCAGACCGGTATCACAACCGGTCACGACAGCGACTTTACCTTCGAGAGAGAATGCATTCAAAATCATTGTAAATCCTTAGTTTTTCATACCTGTCACGGACAGGCGTTATGAGCGCCCGCGACTAACGCAGATCTTTCACCGCAACGTGGTCCATATCATCAAAGACCTGGTTTTCACCGACCATGCCCCAGATGAAGGTATAGGCTTTAGTGCCCACCCCGGAATGGATCGACCAGCTTGGCGAAATGACGGCCTGCTCGTTATGCATAACGATATGACGCGTTTCCTGAGGCTGCCCCATCATATGGAAGACACAGGTGTCTTCTTCCATATTGAAATAGAAGTACACTTCCATACGGCGTTCATGGGTGTGGCACGGCATGGTGTTCCACAGGTTGCCCGGTGCCAGTTCGGTAAGGCCCATACTCAGTTGGCAGGTTTCCAGTACATCCGGCACGAAATATTTATTGATGGTGCGGCGGTTGCTGGTGAGATTGTCACCTAATGTCACAGGCGCAACATCAGCAGGCGTCACTTTTTTGGTGGGATACGTGGTATGCGCCGGTGCGCAGTTATAATAGAACTTGGCTGGCGTTGCGCTATCGACGCTGGCGAAAACCACTTCTTTCGCCCCTTTGCCAACATACAGCGCATCGCGGTGGCCGATCTCATAGCATTGACCATCGACGGTGATAGTGCCCGCGCCGCCGATGTTGATCACACCCAGTTCTCGACGTTCCAGAAAATAGGTTACGCCAAGCTGTTTACCGACTTCACCGCCAACGGAGACCGTTTTTGCCACCGGCATAATGCCACCGACGATGATGCGGTCAATGTGGCTGTAAACCATCGTGTATTCGTCAGCCACGAACACTTTCTCAACCAAAAACTCCTTGCGTAGCCCCTGGGTATCCAGTGTTTTGGCGTGCGCGCTGTGAATACTTTGTCTTACGTCCACATTTACCTCCAGTGATGTACTGAGCGGGAATCCCTCAACGGAGAGCGAAACGCTGTTCCGTTTTACGTTATGCGCCCATGATAGTCTTCCGGGGATCCGTTTTCAATTACAAATAAAACATCGTTTCACTTTTTCTGCGTCTTATTATCAAAAGTGTAATTCCGATCACGATCGATTCATTCCGTGATTAAGAGCAGGAGGAAAATGGTATAGAAAAACAAGGAAATAGGCGTTATCCCTGAGTTTGCGATGCCCTGACTTGCGGGTAAATGGCTGTCAGTTCATTCGCTTAACGCGAAAATAAGAAGGAAGGAGAAACAAAACGCAGCCATGCCGCCACGATTATCGTGCGGCATAACGGGGGGAGTGAAGAGGAGAGAAAAAGAGGCGTTAATCGCGCTCAATGGCTAACGCCACGCCTTGCCCGCCGCCAATGCACAGCGTTGCCAGACCTTTGCGGGCATTACGTTTGACCATTTCGTGAACCAGAGAAACCAGAATACGACAGCCGGACGCGCCAATCGGGTGACCAAGGGCAATCGCGCCGCCGTTGACGTTCACCCGTCGCTCGTCCCATTCCAGCATTTTGCCGACCGAAAGCGCCTGGGCGGCAAACGCCTCATTTGCTTCAATGAGATCCACATCGGCCAGTTGCCAGCCGACCCGCTCCAGACAACGGCGAGTGGCATACACGGGGGCGATCCCCATCAACGCAGGATCCACGCCGACGCTGGCAAAGGCGCGGATGCGCGCCAGCACAGGCAGGTTCAACTCCAGCGCTTTGGACTCGCTCATCATCATTACCGCTGCCGCGCCATCATTTATAGAAGAGGCATTGCCGGCGGTTACCGACCCCTGCAGTTCAAACGCCGGATCCAGACGCGCCAGGCCTTCTGCGCTGGCATCAGTACGCGGCTGCTCATCGGTATCAATGATCACGGTTTGCCCATTACGCTGGGTGGTGACCGGGACGATTTCCGCTTTAAAGCGACCAGCATCGATGGCCGCGCGTGCCTTTTGCTGTGAACTGAGCGCATACGCATCCTGCAGTTCCCGGCTGATGCCATATTCACGCGCCAGATTCTCTGCGGTCACACCCATATGGTAATCATTGAAGGCATCCCACAGGCCGTCATGTACCAGGCTGTCGACGAGCTGGCTGTTGCCCAATTGCGCGCCGGTTCGGCTGTCGGTGAGTACATGTGGCGCACGGCTCATGTTCTCTTGCCCACCGGCAATCACAATATCCGCTTCACCGCACTGGATCGCCTGCGTGGCAAGATGCAGCGCTTTCAGCCCCGAGCCGCAGACGTCGTTAATGGTGATAGCAGAAACCGTGTTCGGTAATCCCCCTTTGATCGCTGACTGACGCGCCGGGTTTTGTCCCGCCCCCGCCGTCAACACCTGTCCGAGGATCACTTCATCAACGGCATGCGCATTCACGCCGCTGCCTTCAATCAACGCTTTGACCACCATACTGCCCAGTTCAACGGCAGAATGACGCGCCAGCGTCCCCTGAAAACAACCAATTGGCGTACGCAACGCCCCGACGATCACCACCTCTTTCATTACGACCTCAGCGCAAAATAACACCGCAATAGTAGAGGATTGTTAAAAATAGTTATCCTGATTGTTTAAGAAAGGTGAGTTTTATCACAAAGGAAATCGTTATCACGCCTCTCAGCCCGGGACACTGCCTTGCTGTAAATGGTATCTCAGCCAACTCCCTGCCACACCGGGCGGGGATTTTTTGTTCCAGAGCAGATCGATAGCGATCGCTTTCGGCCATCCCGGGACAGCCAGTTGCACCAGCGGTTTTTCCGCCGCGAACTCCTCCACCAGTGCACACGGAAGCGCGCACCAGCCAAACCCCTGTACCGCCATACTCAACAACAACAAATAGTTCGGCGCAGACCAGACCGGGCCGCGGGCAAGCTGGGCACCATGGTCGATATAGGTGTTAAGGCGCAATTCACGCCAGGTATGCAGTTGATCCCATTGCAGTTTCTTCTCTTTCGCCAGCGGATGGGACGCGGCAACGTAAAGTCCCATCCACGTTTGCATCGGCAAGCGCGTCGCACCGATATCGGTGGGATAGTGGTCTCTGGCTTCAATCAAACCAACCTGCGCCCGCTCTTTTTGCAGCAGATCGATAACGTCCACATCCTCACCAATCAGACATTCAAATTCGGTATGTGGAAACTGGCGATCAAACTGCACCATCAGTTCCTCCAGCACGTCGGGGTGTAACGTGTCGGAGAGCACAAACGTCAGACGCGCTTCGGTTTCGCCAGCCAGCGAAAGCGCCACCTCATCAAGACGTTCGCTGGCCGACAGAATCGCCTGAACGTAACCAAGTACTTTCTTGCCTTCTTCCGTTAGCACCGGCTGACGCGAAGAACGGTCAAAAAGCGAAACGCCAAGATCGGCTTCAAGGTGAGCGATCGCCGTGCTAATGGTGGACTGACTTTTCCGCAGTCTGCGTGCCGCCGCCGAGAAAGAGCCACAGGAAACGGTCTCGACAAATGCGGTTAAGGCTTCAGGTGAGTAACGCATGAACTATCTACTTTATCGATGGATACTATCTTTTAGATATCACATAAAACGATAAAATTCCCCCTATTCCGTTATCCGGGCGTTTTCAAGAAAGGTAAGATATGCAACACAATGCAGTTCAACGTCGTTCATTACTGGAGCGTGTCTTTCACGCCGTCTGTTTTGAAGGGATCGCTACGGCGATCCTGGCTCCCACCACGGCCTGGTTGATGCAACGATCGGTGCTGGAAATGGGCGGACTGACGATCCTGCTGGCGACCACGGCGATGATCTGGAACATCATCTACAACGCGCTGTTTGACCGTTTCTGGCCTTCACATCTGGTGACACGAACGGCGAAAGTGCGTGCGTTTCACGCGCTGGGGTTTGAAAGCGGCTTTATCGTCATCGGCGTGAGTATCGTGGCGTATGTGCTGAACGTTAGCCTGATACAGGCCTTTACGCTGGAGATCGGCTTCTTCCTGTTCTTCCTGCCCTACACCATGTTCTATAACTGGGCTTATGACACGTTGCGCGTACGCTTTGTGAGGCGTCGCGAACCGCACGTGACTGCCTGATAACTCACACTTTTGCCGGAATCCACGCGGTTCCGGCAAGACCTGTTGCCCCCCTTCTCCCGTTCAGTCCTCACGCCCACCCGCTCATTTATGGTAAATTGCGCTTCTTTTTGTTTATTTTATAGTTGATACGTTCAAGAAATGTCGAAAATTTGGTCAAAAGAAGAGACGCTCTGGAGCTTTGCGTTATATGGAACTGCCGTGGGCGCAGGAACCCTGTTTCTCCCCATCCAGCTTGGCTCCGCGGGCGCGATTGTCCTGTTTGTCACCGCTCTGGTCGCCTGGCCTCTCACATACTGGCCGCATAAAGCGTTATGTCAGTTCATTCTCTCGTCGAAAACCTCTGCGGGAGAAGGGATCACCGGTGCAGTGACGCACTATTACGGTAAGAAGATCGGCAGCCTGATTACCACGTTGTACTTTATTGCCTTTTTCGTGGTGGTTCTGATTTATGCCGTCGCCATTACCAACTCCCTGACAGAACAGCTCGCCCGCTATCTTGAGATTAGCCTCGGCATCCGCATGGGAGTCAGCCTTGGCGTGGTATTGATCCTGAACCTGATTTTCCTGATGGGCCGCCATGCGACCATACGAGTGATGGGCTTTTTGGTGTTCCCGCTGATCGCTTACTTCCTGTTTCTCTCGCTATATCTGACCGGCAGTTGGCAACCCTCTTTGCTTACCGGACAAATGGCGTTCGATCAGCACACGCTGCATCAGGTATGGATATCAATTCCGGTGATGGTTTTTGCTTTTAGCCATACGCCTATTATCTCTACGTTTGCCATCGACAGACGTGAGAAATATGGTGAGCTGGCCATGGGTAAATGCAAAAAAATCATGAAGGTAGCGTATCTTATCATCTGCTTAAGCGTGCTGTTCTTCGTCTTTAGCTGCCTGCTGTCGATTCCGCCATCGTACATCGAAGCCGCTAAAAATGAAGGTGTCACCATTCTTTCGGCCTTATCCATGATGCCTGCCGCCCCGGCGTGGCTCTCGATTTCAGGTATCATCGTCGCCGTGGTGGCGATGTCGAAATCCTTTCTCGGCACCTACTTTGGCGTCATCGAAGGGGCAACCGAGGTGGTCAAAACTGGTCTGCAACAGGTTGGGGTGAAGAAAAGCCGGGCCTTTAACCGCGCCCTGTCGATCATGATGGTATCGACCATCACCTTTATTATCTGCTGCATCAATCCGAATGCGATCTCGATGATTTACGCCATCAGCGGGCCGCTCATTGCCATGATTTTGTTCATTATGCCGACCCTGTCGACATACCTGATCCCGGCGTTAAAACCGCACCGCTCGTTCGGCAATCTGGTCACCCTGATTGTCGGCCTGCTGTGCGTGTCCGTGATGTTCCTTGGCTAATACTGGAGTAAACGGCTCGTCCGGGCCGTTTACTCACTACTGCGGCATAACAACGAGGGGGCGCCTACCGTCGTAAAAGCCCACCCTTCCCGATAGCGTTTAATCGATAGCGAGAAAGAAGCGCGCTCAGTGAGATAAAGCGCAGGCAACGAACGGTATCCTTTGTTCACCTCTAAATTGTCGCTCGGAAACCGCACGAGGTTATTGGTGCTGATAATATAGTTGTCACGAACCTTATAATAGGTGAAATACACAATCCGGCTAATTTTAAACTTTTTATTTTGCGGCGTATGCAAATCACCGGTAATGGTGACTATCCCCTGATTATTTTGCATTTGATAGGCTACATCCCCCCGAAACTCCTCATTATTAATTTCCCATACCACACGCCCCTCGCAATCAATATTATTTTTGCTTTTATGTGCATACCAGAACCCCACACCGGCCAGGGTTACTATTACCACTAATACAATGAAGATAACTATTTTAGTTTTTATCATTAATTGAATACCAGGTCGTACATTTTGTTAGAGGATGTTCCCTTATATCCAACTGACAAGCAATTGCCGCAATATTTTTCGCGCTGCTCATTCCAGAGAGATAGACATAGTTATGATTCTGACAGATATCCGGGTGTCTCGTCAGGAATACCGTATAGCGAGTATTAAAGGTACTTTTGCTTTTCATTAACAGGGTACAGGATGAAAAGGAGACAGAGTCAACAATGGCATAGGAAGAGAACAGCGATTCGGCCGTCGGATATAAAAAGCCAAAAGAAACGCTGACACCGATCAGCAATGCCGACAGTAAAATAGCCCCCATCTTTAGTGTTGTTCTTGAAGGCCGTAATTTAAGCGCTACCGCTGTCAGAGCAGGCCATACAGGCTCCTCCGTGCTCTCGCTCTCTTCCACATTTTCAACCGATTCCGTCTCCGTACGTTGAATCTCTGCGGTGATCATCATACCCCGCCGGGCGACGGTTCTAATCAGGTCGCGCGGCAACCCAACCTCCGATAATGCATTTCTGAGCATGAGCACCGTCTGATATAACGTATTGACAGAGGTGATAGTGTTTTTATCACCCCAACCAATCTTTACGAGCTGGGCTTGCGGAATAACAACCCCACAATTTGTAAGGAGATATAAAAGGATGAAACTCGCAGGGTTTTGAAGAATGACAGTTTTTTGGGTATTTTTATTCGTCAGACTTCTGTCACCCGGGTGAAAGTCAACCAGGTTATTAATTGTGTATACTGTAGTGTGTGTGTACTTCTCAAACACTGTGTGCGTTCTCGCATTTACATGATGAATGTCATGCTACAAAAATCTTATACAGAGATCACTAAATATATAATAGATATGTCTGGGCGCTCATAACCTACAAACAAAAATTCTTATAAATCAATACATTTCAATCTGAAAAAGATCAGGTGTTCTTAATTAAGACCATTTTAGGTGCGTTATCACTCAGCACTCATTATTATAGTTTCACGTTTAAAAAGCGGACAAACAGATAAATAGCATTACTTAATAAAAGACAATAGCATTGTTACAATTTTTTCAGAGAATTTAACATAAGATCAACTTTTTGCCATTAATGCCATTTAGCGATAAAACTTAAACATTTTTGCAATATAGATTTTCCTGGTGGTTGTTACAAAATTCCTGGAGGCTTTTTTTCAT
>NZ_JBFWLF010000081.1:0-15751 GCF_050252275.1 Citrobacter sp.
GATTAAGCCTGGAATCGTTTTGGCTTCGAGGAACATCATCACCACGGTGGAGAGAATAAAATCATATTCGCCCTCAAACGTTAGCGCGTTGAGATCCACCACGTTGGTCTGGAGATTGTCCAACCCTTCTGCCGCCTTAATTCGCTCGACGTTGGCAATGCTCATCGGATTTTTATCCCACGCGGTCACGTCAAAGCCCTTCGCCGCCAGATAGAGACTGTTACGCCCATTGCCACAGCCCAAATCCAGCGTTTTTCCCGGCTTAACGACCTTCATCGCCTCCAGCACTTCCGAGTGGGTGCGGGTTAAGTCGTATTTTTCAGTGAAGTAATTTTCGTCACGAAGGGTCATTTTTTATCCTCAGATTTCAGTAATGCCGCGCGCTCTGTGCGAATGAGCAGTTTTCCCTGCATCAGCAGCGCGAACGTGCGTAGCAGCAATAATGCAATGATAACATTGGTAAAGATGAATAGCGGCAGCGCCAGCGTGTGAAAAAAGCCCGACGGGCTGGCGTGACCAAGATGTAATCCGGTGGTCGCCAGCGCCGACACGCCGAACGAGAAACTCCAGAATGAGGCGTTAAACGGCTGTGACAAATACCAGGGCATCAGGCGGAGCATAAACAGCAGTTGCAGCAGGCCGTAGCCAAACAGCATTTTCGCCAGCGTGTCGCTCTCGCCGCCGTTGACGCTCAGCCAGGCGCTACAGGCCACCAGCGCAGGCGCAAGCTGGATCCCCAGCGAAGTCCGCATGGCAGTGGGTAATTCCCCGGCACTGCGCAGACGTTGCAGGATAACCGGCTCCAGGCTCAGCCAGGAAAAAACGCCGGCACCTAAAAAAACCAGTCCGGCATCGGTATAGCCTAATGCGCCGCAGGCCATCGCACTGATAAAGTTATTGGCGACCGTCGGTAAATACAGTCCCGGCGTCGTCGCCTCTTGCGGATGCGAACCGCGCCACAGCCCGGCGGTCTGCCACGCGGCGTAAACCAGTTGAATAACCACTCCGACGCTGAACAACCCCATCGCCAGCGGACGACACCACGGTACAAAACCCATCGCCACCAGCATTGTGGTGGCCGGAAACAGGCTGACAAAACTGCTCATCACCGGATGGCGAATCTCAGCAATCACGCTGTGCGGGAAACGAATCAGACGCGTGATAAACGCCAGCGTCAGCAGCCCCCATATCATCATCGCCAGAATCACCAGACCATCACCAAACCAGTGGCTGACAGGCCAGATTTGGCTGGCATAACGCCAGGCAAATCCCATTCCAATCGTTCCCAGCACCATGCCAAAGTAACCGGCGGGAAGGTTCAGAACACGATCGCTATGCTTGCTGTTACTCATTTTGTTTATTTTTTAAAGTATATTTGAAATGCATTTTATGGAATTTCATCCGTTTTAGCCAGTGCCGCAGAATTTGCTACGGTTAGAGTAAGCCACTAAACGGAATGCCTTCATGCGTAAATACCGACTCAGCGACGAACCGCGCGCGTTCAGCTACCAGGATAATGGCAATAAAATGAGCGTATTACTACGCCAGATTATTGCACTCATTGAATTTAATGATGTGAAAGCCGGTGACGCTGGCGGCTGGATTGATGATGAAAGCGTGCTGGACCACTCCGGACACTGCTGGATTTACGACGAAAATACGCTGGCCTTTTCCGGCTGTACGATTTCGGGCAATGCGCGTATCACACAACCCTGTCTTCTGCGCGACAACGTTCACATTAGCGATAATGTCTGGATTGACCGCGCTGAACTCAGTCACGGCGCCAGAATAAGTGACAACGTCACTATTCAGTCATCCACGGTCCGTGGCGATTGCCACCTCTTTGGCGATGCGCGAATTTTGCAGCAATCGGAAATCATCGCGGCACGCGGGCTGACCGTCGAGCGCGATCAGATCCTGCAAATCTATGACCGCGCCACGGTCAGCCATTCACGCATTGTCCACCAGGCACAAATCTATGGCGATGCCATCGTCAGTTACGCCTTTATTGAGCATCGGGCAGAGGTCTTTGATGAGGCGCTGATTGAAGGAAATGACGAAAACGACGTCTGGATTTGCGATTGCGCGAAAGTGTACGGACGGGCGCAGGTGATCGCCGGAACGGGAGACGATGCGATCCCCACGCTACGCTACAGTTCACAGGTGGCGGAACAAGCGCGGATTGAAGGTAACTGTGTCCTTAAACATCACGTTCTGGTGGGCGGAAACGCCGTGTTGTGCGGCGGTCCCATTTTACTCGACGATCATATCCTGATTGAAGGCGATGCGCGCATTCTTGGTGAGGTGCTGATTGAAAATCACGTTGATATCCGGGGACATACCACCGTGGAAGCCGCCACAGACGACGCCATTCACCTGCGCGGGCCGAAAGTGTTCAACGGCGATCAGCATATCACCCGCACGCCGCTGATTGGCTCACTGTAGCGTCGAATCAATGATGCGAGCATACAGGTTAACATCGTCATAGTGTCCGTTCAGAAACTCCGCCTGTTTCAGGCAGCCTTCCAGTTCAAAGCCATTACGCTGCGCAACCTGATTGCTTGCCTGGTTCTTTACCCGGCATTTGATCACAAAGCGACGGATTTCGCCGCGCCCGGCATAGTGGTGAATAAATGCCTGCAACGCCCGCGACAGGATCCCTTTCCCCTGCTGCGTTTCGTCTATCCAGTAACCGATATAGGCCGCTTTGTTCAACGGCTCAATCTGATTGAACGACAGCACGCCCAGCATCTCCTCGCCGGCAAAAATGAGGAACATTTTGGCGTAGTCCCGCTGATGCAGCATCATATTACCCTGCACCGTTTTGCGCGTATCCTCTTCCGTATTGACGTACTGCGGCCAGTCAAAGAACTGCATTAGCCAGGCCTTGTTTTTACATACCAGTTGATACAGGCCGGCAACGTGACATTCTTCAACCGCCCGTAGCTGCAGCGTGTCATCGATCTCAATAATTTCACTCACCCGTTCCTTCCTCCCACGTTCAGACTTTCATCAGCATTGAGCGTTTTTATTCCACTCACCTCACATTATTTTTTATTTCCTCAGCTTTGGCTATTTCCACGTGAAGCAGCTCACAATTATTCGCCCAGCCAGCGCCTATAAAACGCTCAACGAGTGATTGTTTTATCGTCTACGGAGATCCTTATGTCATTTTCTGTGCAGGAAACACTGTTCTCGCTTTTGCATCTCAATGCGGTTTCTGGGCATGAAAACAGCGTCGCTGAGGTCATGCTACGCGAATTTACACGTCAGGCAAAAGAGGTCTGGCGCGATCGCTTAGGAAATGTCGTCGCCCGCTACGGTAGTGATAACCCCAACGCCTTGCGCCTGATGATGTTTGCCAATATGGATGTAGTCGGCTTTTTGGTGCGCAAAATTGAGCCGTCGGGTTTTTTGCGCTTCGAACGCGTGGGTGGCCCGGCGCAGGTCACCATGTCCGGCTCGATGGTTACGCTTGCCGGGGATAACGGCCCGGTGATGGGATGCATCGGCATTAAGGCGTACCACTTCGCAAAGGGGGATGAACGCACGCAGTCGCCTTCCGTCGATAAACTGTGGATTGATATTGGCGCGAAAGATAAAGCCGACGCCCAGCGGATGGGCATTCAGGTTGGCACACCGGTTACGCTGTATAACCCGCCGCATCTGCTGGCGAACGACCTGGTGTGTAGCAAAGCGCTGGACGATCGTCTGGGATGTACCGCGCTACTGGGCGTCGCGGATGCCATCGGCGCGGCGTCGCTGGATATCGCGGTATATCTGGTGGCCTCGGTGCAGGAAGAGTTCAACATCCGCGGCATTGTCCCGGTTTTACGTCGCGTTAAACCAGATCTTGCAATCGGTATTGATATCACGCCGTCCTGCGATACGCCGGATCTGCAGGACTACTCAGAGGTTCGCGTCAATCAGGGCGTTGGCATCACCTGTCTGAACTACCACGGTCGTGGCACGCTGGCGGGATTAATTACACCACCACGGCTGATCCAGATGCTCGAGCAAACGGCTCTTGCGCACCATATTCCCGTGCAGCGCGAAGTGGCGCCTGGCGTCATCACCGAAACCGGTTATATCCAGGTTGAGCAGGACGGCATTCCCTGCGCCAGCCTTTCCATCCCTTGTCGTTATACCCATTCTCCGGCGGAAGTCGCCAGTCTGCGTGATTTGACTGACTGCATTCGCTTATTGACCGCCCTGGCTGGCCTGCCAGCCGAGCACTTTCCCGTTGAGCCTGATTCAGGCACTACACAAGAGGCAAATCCATTATGAAAAAGATCCTTGTGGCATGCGGTACCGGCATGTCGACGTCAACCATGATTGCACACAAGTTGCAGGAGTTCCTTGCCGAGCAAGGCATTGCGGCAAGCACCGCCCAGTGCTGTCTTAATGAGATCCCGCTGAACTGTAACGGCATGGACCTGATTGTGACCTCCATGCGCACCAACAACGATTACGGTGTTCCCACGTTAAACGGCGCGGCCCTGCTAACGGGAATTAACGACGACGCCTTAAAACAAGAAATCAAGGCACTGTTAACGCAATAACAAGGAGGCACTATGTTTGACTACATCCTGTCTCTCGGCGGTACTGTTTTTGTCCCCATCATCATGATTGTGATTGGGTTGATCTTCCGTATTCCCTGGCTGCAGGCGATCAAGGCCGGGGTGACGGTAGGGATTGGTTTTGTCGGGATGGGACTGGTGATCGTGATGGCGATCGACAGCCTCAGCCCGCCCATCAAAGTGATGATTGAACGCTTCGGCCTGACCCTGCATGTGTTTGACGTCGGCGCAGGGCCGGCTTCCGGCGTCGGGTACGCCACCGCCATTGGCGCAATGATTATCCCGATCATTTTTCTGCTCAACGTCGCGATGCTGGTCACTCGTCTGACCAAAACCATGAACGTCGATATCTATAACTACTGGCACTACGCCATTACCGGCACCGTGGTCCAGTTAATGACCGGTAGCCTGATTTATGGCGTGCTGGGGGCCATTTGCCACGCGGCGCTGTCGCTAAAAATGGCCGACTGGACGGCAAAACGCGTGCAAAGCATTGTCGGCCTGGAGGGGATCTCGATCCCGCAAGGTTATGGTTCGAGTTCCGTACCGCTGTTCGTTCTGCTGGATGCTATCTATGAAAAAATCCCGTTCATGAAGGGACGCAACATCGATGCCCAGGAGATCCAGAAACGCTACGGGATGGTGGGCGATCCGGTCATTATCGGCGTCGTGCTCGGCCTGATCTTTGGCCTCGCTGCAGGTGAAGGTTTTAAAGGATGCGCCAGCCTGATGATTACCGTCGCGGCGATTATGGTGCTGTTCCCGCGCATGATCCGCCTGATTGTTGAAGGGTTGCTCCCCATCTCCGACGGCGCACGGAAATTTTTCCAGAAATATTTCAAGGGGCGCGAGGTGTATATCGGTCTGGATACCGCCGTCACGCTGGGCCATCCCACCACGATTGCCGTTGGTCTGCTGCTGATCCCCATCATGCTGATTCTGGCCAGCATCTTATCCGGCAACAAAGTGCTGCCGCTTGCCGATCTGCCCGTCGCACCGTTCTTTATCTGTATGGCGACGGTGATCCATCGCGGCGACCTGATTCGTACCTTGATCAGCGGCGTGATTGTCATGGTCACCGTCCTGTTGATTGCCACGCAGTTTGCCCCGTATTTCACCGACATGGCGCTTAAGGGCGGCTTTAGTTTTGCCGGTGAAAACGCGCAAATCTCCGCGCTGTCCGTGGGCAACATGTTTGGCTGGTCAATCTCGGAGCTGATGTCGCTTGGCATTATTGGCGTCGTCGTGGCGGTGGGTATCGTCGCCAGCGTCGTGCTGTTCTTACGTAAACGTGAACTATCGGAATAAGGAGTACCTTCATGAGTTGGCTGAAAGAGGTTATTGGAACGGAAAAAGCCGTCATTGCCATGTGCCATTTGCGTGCATTGCCCGGCGACCCGAGCTTTGATGCACAGAAAGGGATGAACTGGGTTATCGACCGCGCCCGGGACGATCTGCTGGCGCTACAGAATGGCGGCGTGGATGCCGTCATGTTTTCCAACGAGTTTAGTCTTCCCTATCTCACGAAGGTTCGCCCGGAAACCACGGCAGCAATGGCGAGGGTGATTGGGCAGTTGATGAGCGAAATCCGCATTCCGTTTGGCGTCAATGTGTTGTGGGATCCGGTCGCATCATTCGATCTGGCAATGGCGACGGGCGCAAAATTCATTCGCGAGATTTTTACCGGTGCCTACGCCAGCGACTTTGGGGTCTGGGACACGAACGTCGGCGAGACCATTCGTCATCAGCACCGTATCGGCGCAGGTGAAGTCAAAACGCTGTTCAACATTGTGCCTGAAGCGGCGGTGTATCTGGGTAATCGCGATATTTGTTCCATTGCCAAATCCACGGTCTTTAACAACCATCCTGACGCCCTTTGCGTCTCTGGTCTGACGGCGGGCGCACGCACCGACAGCGCCCTGCTGAAGCGGGTCAAAGAAACGGTACCGGATACCGTGGTACTGGCGAATACCGGGGTGTGTCTGGAAAACGTCGAGGAACAACTGAGCATCGCCGACGGTTGCGTAACCGCCACCACCTTTAAAAAGGACGGCGTGTTCGCCAACTTTGTCGATCAGGCGCGGGTCAGTCGCTTTATGGAAAAAGTGCATCACATACGGCAATAAAAAAGGGGATAAGCAGCGCGCTTACCCCCGGTAGAACAGCGATCCCTGCCGCCTTCGTCAAAAGTCTCGACGGGGATCGCTATCAGAGTAACCCTAACCGGCAAGGAGTCAACGACTGATGATTAACGATGTTAAGTGGGTACAGGCACAGCGAGATGCCAAAGACTGGCGTCAGGCCGTCGAAATCGCTGCTCGCCCACTGATTACCTTTGGCGCGGCGCAACCAGACTATGTGGACGGTATTATCGACAACACCCTGAACTGGGGGCCGTACTATGTCATTGCCCCCGGCATCGCCTTGCCTCATGCGCGGCCCGAACAAGGCGCTAACCATAATCAGGTCAGCATCACGACGTTAAAAACGCCCGTTGCTTTTGGGCATGAAGAGTGTGATCCGGTCTGGCTGCTGCTGTGCGTCAGCGCGACGGATGCCAATGCGCATATCCTCACCATCCAGCGCATCAGCCAGTTTATCGATTCGCCTGAACGACTCGCGGCAGTCCGACACGCGCAAACTGACGCCGCGCTGTTCGCGCAGATTACCGGTTAACGGAGGCGATATGATTCTGCACCCTTCTCTCGCATCGGCAGATCCACTGCACTACGGGGCGACGTTGAGCGCGCTGGCCGATGCCGATATCGGCTCACTGCATCTGGATATCGAAGACAGCAGCTTTATTAACAACATCACCTTTGGCCTCAAAACCGTACAGGCTGTCGCCCAACAGACGACGCATCCCCTTTCGTTTCATTTCATGATTGCCCGCCCGCAGAGTTGGTTTCCCATCCTGGCGGAGATCAAACCGGCATGGATTTTTGTTCATGCCGAAGCGCTGGCATACCCTTCTGAGACACTGGCAGAAATTCGCGAAATCGGCGCAAAAGCCGGGCTGGCGGTGAATCCCGCCACGCCAATTGACGGGTATCGCTATCTGGCCCCGCAACTGGATGCGCTAATGGTGATGACCAGCGAACCAGACGGGGTCGGACAACAGTTTATTCCCCCCCTGTGCGCCAAAGTCCGCCAGGTGCGTGAGTATTTTCCACAAGCCGCGTGCTGGGCCGATGGCGGCATTACGCTTTCTGCGGCACAACACCTGGCGACGGCGGGCGCACAACATCTTGTCGTGGGGCGTGCACTGTTCTCATCAGAGAATTATCACACCACGTTATCCCGGTTTGCAGGACTGTAAGAGGAGATTGCTTCGATGAGCCAACAGCGCCCTGACCGTATCAAACAGATGCTGCACTATCTGTGGCAACATCGTCATCTCTCCACCCAACAGGCCATGGAACTGTTTGGTTATGCGGAGGCGACCGTCCGTCGCGATTTCCAGTATATCGCCAGCCAGTATCCCGGTATGACTCGCGGTCATGGCTGTCTGGATTTCGACGACAGTATGGACGACAAAGAGTATGTCTTTGAGGTTAAGCGGACACTGCAATCCGAGGCAAAAAAAGAGATTGCCGCCCTTGCCCGCACGATGATCAAAGACGGTGACTGTTTCTTTCTCGATTCCGGCTCGACCTGTCTCGAACTGGCGAAATGTCTGGCCGATGCACGTGTGAAGGTCATCTGCAATGACATTAAAATCGCCAATGAACTGGGCTGTTTTCCGCACGTCGAAAGTTACATTATCGGCGGACTTATTCGTCCGGGTTACTTTTCGGTTGGTGAAAGCCTGGCGCTGGAGATGCTCAATGCGTTTTCAGTGGAACGGGCCTTTATCTCCTGCGATGCGCTGTCGCTGGCCACGGGGATCACTAACGCCACCCTGTTTGAAGTCGGCGTGAAAACGCGGATTATTCAGCGTTCACGAGAAGTGATACTGATGGCCGATCATTCAAAGTTTGATGCAGTGGAACCCCATGCCGTCGCCACGCTCTCTTGCATTAAAACGATTATCAGCGACAGCGCGTTAGCGGATGATATTGTTCAGCGTTATACCCACGCGGGATGCCACCTGGTTTTACCACATCGCTGAGTTTCAGGCACAAAAAAGCCGCCAGGGCTGGCGGCTTAGATTGCTGACAGAGAAGGAAAAAGCGTGGTTTTTCCTTCTCTGTAATTATCAGCCGAAAATCAATAAATTGATTTTCCTGATTTTTAATGAGGTGATCTCTTCTTATCCGGTATCAGGATAAGGTTTGTCATCTCTCTCAAGCCGCCAGGGCTGGCGGCTCATAAATGCGGATTATCCCGCGTCAACACTTTCTTTCTGCAGTATTTTGAGCATATCGTCCTTCAACTGAAGTTTCTGTTTTTTCAGCCGAACGACTTCGAGATTGTATCCCCGACCATCGGAACCTTCCAGTCTGGCAATTTCATGATCAAGGTTGTTGTGCTTTTCAAAAAGCGACAAAAAGCGAGGATTCTCGGATTTCAGTCGGGAAATCAGATCTCTGTATTCTGGAAACATACGCTCTCCCTGTTAGTGATAAACCATGTGTATAAGAAATACACTCCATCAGCTTACCCATTTGACTTAGGGAAAAATGCGAACAGGATCGTGTTTAATTCCTGAACAGATATTTCGCGTGCCTGGCTGTTGACGCCCTTCGCATTTCGAAGGGCGTTGGCGCAGATTAACGCATCACGCGATCGTCGACGTAGGTCCGTTTATCCGGCGCCGGCGGGAAATACTGGTACAGCCAGGTTTCACTGATCGCGTCGCCCTGGCAGCGCAGGAACATACGCATGTCCACCGGTTCGGTCGAGTCTGACGTGGGATACCAGTCAAACTGGATGCGGTAACCGTCAAACGGCTCAACGTAGAGAATTTCAACCTGCTTCGCTTCGCCGCTGGACAGCGTAATCACCGGCTCAATGCCTTTCGGCGCGGCCGCTTTCAGATCGCCACCGACGAAATCGACTGCAAAACGTCGCGCCCATTTCTCTGGATAGTGCTCGCCCGGCGCCCAGCCCTCCGGGAATCCGCCCATACCGGTGCGAGTGGCCATCACGCGCGCCAGTGGCGAACGGACCGGCGGCTGTGCGCTCCAGTACAGACGGTATTTATATTCCAGCTCATCACCCGCTTCGATGGCTTTTTCCGGCTGCCAGAAGCAGACCACGTTATCCAGCGTTTCGCCGGTTGTCGGGATCTCCATCAGCCCGATGGTGCCTTTGCCCCACTTGTTACGAGGTTCCACCCACAGGCTTGGGCGCTTGTTGTACCAGCCCATGATGTCCTGATAGTGGGAGAAATCACGATCCAGTTGCAGCAGGCCGAACCCTTTCGGGTTGTTATCGGTATAGGCGTTGAATTGCAGCTTTTGCGGGTTATTCAGTGGGCGGCAAATCCACTCGCCGTTGCCCCGCCACATCGCCAGACGATCGGAGTCATGGATTTGCGGATGAATGGTATCGCACATGCGGCGTTCGTTATTGCCGCAGCTGAACATGCTGGTCATCGGCGCGATGCCCAACTGTTTGATGTCTTTGCGAGCATACAAACGGTTTTCAACGTCCATGATCACCTGGCTCTTCTCACAGTGAATCACAAACTTATAGGCACCGGTGATGCTTGGGCTATCCAGCAGCGCGTACACGGTAAAGGTGGTGGCGCCGGGTTTCACCGTATCGAACCAGAAGGCGGTGAAGTCCGGGAACTCTTCTTTGGTGTCGGTGTAGGTGTCTATCGCCAGACCACGTGCGGAAAGCCCGTACTGATAGGTATCATCGACGGCGCGGAAATAGCTCGCACCGAGGAAAGAAACCACGTCGCGACGCGCCAGCTCAGGCGCTTTAAAGACACGGAAACCGGCAAAACCGAGATCGGTTTGCCCTTCCAGTTGTCTGGTATCAACGCCGGCATCATTGTATTTAAACAGTTCCGGGCGGAAGTGAATCTCCCGCGCCAGATGGGTGCTGGAATCGACGGAGAACATGCGCACGCGACGACGGAAGCCCATCCCAACGTGAAAGAACTGCGCGTCCAGCTGACGGCCTTCGACGTTGTTCCACAGCGATTGCGCGGCATCATACTGAATGCTGTTGTAGGCCTGCGGTGTCAGATTCGCCAGCGTATTGGGCAATGCGCGCGGCGCACCGCCCCACGGTTTCTGCGCGAGATCGTGCGCCATCGATTGCAGCACGGAAAAATCAAAGCGGACGGTTTGTCCGTCCGCAATGTCGGATTCCGCCGCATACGCGGCACGGGTGAAAAGTGATGCAATACCACTGGTACCGCACACGGCGGCCATTGCCATTGAACCTTTAATAAATCGTCTGCGATTCATACCTGAAAGTAAATCCTTCTGGTCATGTGAAGGGTCCCGCGCTGGCGCTCGACAGCGGCAAGAAGATGCATAATTCTGACCGCTCACTCTAGACAAAATTGATTAATAATCCAATTGTTGGCCGCAGATTATCTGAACAAAACGGAAAATATTTACTGTCGATGAGAACAGACTGATTCCCACGTAAAGTTCCCCGCACAAACTTTCAGCTTTTGCAAAGCTAGTCGAGACTGACGTGCTGGGTCATCACCCGTTTAAAGAGCGCAAGTCGCGCCCGCATAAACCGGTTCTCCACCTTAAAACCAGCAAACTTATTCAGCCCAATACGTAACAACCGATCGCGGCCCTGAATACAGGCCGGCCAACGGACCGGTCCGTGCAGCACATCGCAACTCCGACTGGCATGACGGGCAAAATTGACCCAGTAATCCGCAACGTGGACAGCAAAGGCGAGATCGTTTTCGTTCACATAATTTCGTGAAGGTTCAGCGAGCGTTAGAGTATTAAACACGTAAGGCACTTCGTTGCCATGCCAGGCGCCGTTGGCATAGGTGTGATGCTCCGATTCCGCAACGTAATCAAACCAGTACCGCCAGCACGGCTCGCCGACCCGCTGTTGCGCCTGCATCACCACGTAGCCTAATGCCGTAAACGCCATATCCCGACACACCTGCCGTCCCAGTTCTTCATCGCCCTTCACGCCCGGATACAGTAGCTTAATCAGGCCGAGTCCCAGCCTGCGTTCACGACGCAGTTTCTGAATTTGTCCGGCAAGATCGACGCCGAAAACCGCCATCACGCTGGCTTCATCGCTGTTAGAACCAATCATCACCGGCATCGGGTGCTGTCTGGCGGCGAAAAAGACGTCCAGCATCGGCTCCGGAAGTACCGCATCGCCAGAGACAGGTGTTGGCGCAATTTTGTACGGTGCGTCCAACGGCCAGAAGGCCTCGGCCGGAATCGCGCGTAGCTGTTCCGCCGTTGCATTCTGCAAACCAAAGTGTTCAGCCAGCGCAACGCCGTTTTCCAGCGCGATTTCACGAGGCGTGTCCGGCAACGTGTAGCCGCTCTGCACAATCGCTTTATGAAACAACCCTTTTCCGCGCGGCGAAGCCAGCAGCGAGAGTACGCTGCGCGCCCCGGCCGACTCACCAAACAGCGTCACGTTTTGCGGATCGCCGCCGAACGCAGCGATGTTTTCCTGTACCCAGCGCAGCGCCGCTATCTGGTCGAGCAAAGCAAAGTTATTGAGAGCCTCGCCCTCTTCGCCTTCCAGTGCCGGATGAGCAAAAAAGCCGAGGTGACCGAGACGATAGTTGACGGTCACGACAACCACGTTGCGCTTTGCCAGCGCAACGCCGTCATAAGGCGGCAGACTACCTGCGCCAATGGTGTAGCCGCCGCCGTGCAGCCAGACCATCACCGGAAGCGGCTGATGACGTTCCGCCGGAGACCAGACGTTGAGATAGAGACAGTCTTCAGAAAATGCGCCGGGATCGCCGCCGCCCAACTCTTTGCAGTACTCAATGTCCTGCCAGCTGGCGCTGGAGAAGGTATTGGCGTCACGAATCCCGGACCAGGGAGTGACCGGCTGCGGCGCGCGCCAACGCCATTTCCCCGTTGGTGGCGCGGCGTAAGGAATACCGCGCCAAAGGTGGATGTCGTCCTGGACGACACCCATTAGCTGTCCCTGTACGGTTTGAATCAGTGGAATACCAGGATTGATCATGTCCATATTTACCCGTTAATCGCAGATCCCTACAGGATACCTGGATTAAAGCAGGCCGCAACGCCGTTTGCTGCGCTCTTCCGCTTCCTGATACAACACAAACTCGTCAAACACCGGACACCCCAGCGCCTGTTCAAAGGCCTCGCGGCTGGCATTGCCATGACTGCGCGCCTGCGTTTCGTTACCGAGATTCGACTGAAAAATCCCCGCCGCGCTGACGGGCAGGAAATCTTCATAGGTGATGGGCTGCGCCTGCACCCAGCCACGTTCAATGTGCGGTTGCGGATCGTCACCAGGATGAATCGCATTGCGGTGCGCTTCGCCTGACGGCGTCAGACGATAGCGGAACCAGGCCAGTCCCTGTTGGCGCAGCAGGAATTCGCTGTCCGGAAACGCGTTAAACACCTCCTGCAAATGCAGTTGATGCGTCAGGTTGTCTTTCCCGGTACCGGCATTGCGCAGTAATTCATCGTATAGCTGACGCCCCTTTATCGTCAGCGCCACGCCGCGTTGTTCAATCTCGCCGAAGCGGGCCGTGTGTGTCCCCTGCATTTCGCCAGCAAACAGCACCGGTTCTTCCAGCGCTTTGAAGCTGGTCTGGCGCAGCAGAATCGGCACCTCACGGCGCGGCGGGCCTTCGATAAGGACTTTCGGTTCAATGCCGCATTCCGGCATCATCGACTGCACCCGGTCGATATCCAGCGTTCTGGGTGTCAGATGATTAATGTGACAGCCCGGGAAACAGACCACATCGGCGATCAGGCGATGTTCGTTATGCAGCGCATGATAGGTTTGTTCATCCACGGTGGCGTGGCGATGCCAGCGAAACGTTTCCAGCGCTTCTTTCACGAACTCGCGAGCCTGCGTCGCGTTAAACCCCTTCTGACTCTCCCAGACGTCGAGCAGTTCGCGACAGCGTGGCGTAAAGATATCGCGCTGCGCGAGGATCTCCGCCGCACGCTGGCGGAGCGACGCGTTTTCAATCAGTTCAAGTCGCAGTAAGGAGGTAAAGACACGGAACGGATTTCGCGACAGCGATGCATCGTCAATGGGACGAAATGCCGTTGAATGTACCGGCACCCCGGCCTGAGAGAGATCGTAATAGCTGACCGGAAACATCCCCATGATCGCAAACATGCGTCGCAGCGTGGACAGTTCGTCTGCCGTTCCGACACGAATTGCGCCATGACGCTCCACGTTGAGGCGCGCCAGTTCATCTGCATTGGCCAGTTTTTCATGCAGCGTGGGGTTATTTTCGAGAACTGCCAGATTCACGTCAGCAACAAGTTCCAGTAACGTGCCGTATTGCGGAACTTCCTGCTGGTACATTGCTGACATTGCCTGCGAAAAATGTTCCCGAATCTCATCTGCCGTGATGGTGTTCGCCATAATGTCATGCCTCCAGTGAATGTTACCTGGAGTGTAGGAAACACCATTCACTCTGGGGAGAAGAATTTACAAAGTGTGATCTCACCTGAATTCGCTCTGCATCAGTCCTTGCGCCATGGTATAGCCACTGGTTATGAAATAATCGACGTAAATTCACTTTTAATTAACAACACATTTACACACACTGCCTCAGGTCATCATAAAACAATAAATCTCTTCCCTGTACCGGAGTCCGCTATGCGTGAAAAAGTGTCCTCTCGCGAGGTGATCCATCGCGACTATAACAGCCATCCGCCCGCCTTCGCCCCCGGCTATAAGACCAGCGTTCTGCGCTCTCCGCGCAACGCGCTGATCTCTTTGCAGAATTCATTGTCTGAAATCACCGGGCCGGTATTCAGCGATAACGATCTTGGCCCGCTGGATAACGACCTGATTATGAATTACGCCAAAGACGGCCTGCCGATTGGCGAACGGATTATCGTCCACGGTTACGTGCGCGACGGTTTTGGCCGCCCAATGAGAAATACGCTGGTCGAAGTCTGGCAGGCCAATGCCGGTGGTCGCTATCGTCATAAAAAAGACCAGTATCTCGCGCCGATTGATCCTAATTTTGGCGGCTGCGGACGGGTATTAACCGATGAGAACGGCTATTACTTTTTCCGTACCATCAAACCCGGCCCTTACCCGTGGCGCAATCAGGTCAGTGACTGGCGTCCCTCGCATATTCACTTTTCACTCTCCGGCGAGGCCTTTGCCCAACGGTTGATTACGCAAATGTATTTTGAAGGCGACCCGTTGATCAAACAGTGCCCAATTGTGAAAACTATCAATAACGATGATGCGATCCGCACATTGATTGCCGAACTGGATACCCAAGCCGCCGTACCGCTCGACTGCCTGGCATATCGCTTTGACCTCGTACTTCGCGGACAGCGCGCTACGTTGTTTGAAAACCGCACTCAGGGAGGCGCGCAATGAAAGAGTATTTGCAGGAAACCGCCTCGCAGACGGCGGGACCTTATGTGCACATTGGGCTTGCGCCTGACGCCGCTGGATTTCACATCTTTGAGAAAAACTTCAGCTCCACGCTGACCAATAGCCATACCGAAGGCGAACGCATTGTGATCGAGGGACGGGTAATTGATGGTTCCGGTACGCCGGTGCGCGATGTGCTGTTGGAGATCTGGCAGGCCAACGCCCATGGACGCTACAACCATCCGGCTGACCGCCAGGAAGATAAGCCGCTCGACGCGGACTTTCGCGGCTGGGGACGAACCTGTTCAGACTTCGACAGCGGCGTGTGGCGTTTCGATACCATTAAGCCGGGCTGTGTTGTGGGACGCGATGGCCGCCTGATGGCCCCCCACGTTAATCTGTGGATTGTCGCGCGCGGTATCAACATTGGCCTGAACACCCGTCTCTATTTTGCGGATGAGCAAGAAGCCAATCAGCGCGATCCGGTGCTCAATCTGATCGAATGGGAAGTTCGCCGTCAGACCCTGATTGCCCGCCGCGAACAGCGTGGTAGCGAGATCGTCTATATCTTCGATATTCACCTGCAAGGAGAAAACGAAACCGTCTTTTTCGACGTCTGATGAAGAGAACGGGCTGAATCTCTCAGCCCGTTTTGTCAGGCCTGGTCAACTTTCGCAACATGGCTTTCGAGCCACGGCAGCATCTGTTTC
>NZ_JBFWLF010000082.1:0-15581 GCF_050252275.1 Citrobacter sp.
CGACTGATTCAGGACTTTGACGGCGTGTTTCACCACACCAGTGGGACAACGAAAACGTTAAGCAATAAAGCATCACGGGTGAAATTCCTGCTGCAAATCCGCAATACCGTCTCGCAGATCATTACGCTACTGCGTGAATTGTTTGAGGAAGTGTCGCGCCATGAGGTAGGGATGGATGTACTGACCAAATTACTCAACCGACGTTTCCTGCCAACCATCTTCAAGCGGGAAATCGCCCATGCTAATCGCGCCGGCACCCCCCTCTCTATTCTTATTATTGATGTCGATAAATTTAAAGAGATCAATGATACCTGGGGGCACAATACCGGTGATGAGATCCTTCGTCGGGTGTCTCAGGCTTTTTATGACAACGTTCGCAGCAGTGATTACGTTTTTCGCTACGGTGGCGATGAATTTATTATTGTTCTTACTGAAGCGACACAAACCGATACGCTACGTATTGCGGAGCGTATTCGCAGTCGCGTCGAGAAAACAAAAATAAAATCGCCTGCGGGGGATTTTATTCCGCTTTCATTGTCCATTGGGGCAGCAATGTTTAATGGTCATCCGGATTATGAACGTTTAATTCAGATAGCAGACGAAGCATTATATACCGCAAAAAGACGGGGCAGAAATTGTGTTGAACTGTGGAAACCCGCTTCTTAATGGGTATACGGAAGCAGAGGTAATAAATGAAGCTATCCGACGTTAAAAGCACCGGAGACAGCATCTTCATTCCTGCTCTTGAGCAGAACATGATGGGTGCCGTGCTAATCAATGACAATGACGAGGTTTTATTTTTCAATTCTGCTGCGGAAAAACTGTGGGGATACCGTCGTGAAGAGGTGATTGGTCAGGGGATTTCGATGTTGATCCCGCATGATTTACGCGCAGCGCACCCCGATTTTATCCGTCATAACCGTGAAGGGGGTCAGCCCCGCGTTGAAGGCATGAGCCGGGAATTGCTGCTGGAAAGAAAAGACGGGACCAAAGTCTGGACCCGTTTCGCCCTTTCCAAGGTCAACGTTGAAGGCAAAATTTTCTATCTTGCCTTTGTGCGTGACGCTAGCGTAGAGATGGAGCAAAAGGAACAGAAACGCCTCCTGGTATTGGCGGTAGACCACCTGGACCGCCCGGTAATCGTACTCGACCCTGAGCGGCGTATTGTGCAGTGCAACCGCGCTTTTAGCGAGATGTTTGGTTACGACATTACCGATGCAAAGGGTCAACAGCCGGACAACCTGCTCAACCTCCCCGAAGAGCCGTCGGACAATGGCCTGCGACTCACACAGTTACTCTGGAAAACGACCCGCGATCAGGATGAGTTTCTGGTAATCACCCGTGCGGGTGAAAAGATCTGGATTAAAGTGTCTATCAGTCAGGTTTATGACCGGCGAAACGCACTGCAAAATCTGGTTATGACGTTTTCCGATATCACCGAAGAGCGGCAGATTCGTCAGCTCGAAGGCAACATTCTGGCGGCGATGTGCAGTAGCCCGCCGTTTCACGAAATGGGCGATATTATTTGCCGCAATATTGAGGCGGTGCTGCGGGATACGCATGTTTCACTGTATGCCTTAAAAGATAACGTCCGCCAGTTCTGGGCGTCGTCATCGAAAGAGATTGACGCAAAAGAGGTGAACGTCTGGACGCTCACCATCCGTCAACGGGATGGTGAGCCAGCCGGGACGCTGTTAATTAAAACGGCGAAAGGAAAAGAGACCAGCGCCTTTATTGAACGCGTGGCAGACATCAGTCAGCATATGGCGGCCCTGGCGCTCGAACAGGAAAAAAGCCGACAGCATATTGAGCATCTCCTGCAATTTGATCCGCTCACCGGTTTGCCCAACCGCAATCATCTGCACTCCTATCTCGATGATCTCATTCACGGCGCGAAAGGGATTTCACCAGTGGTGTTTCTCATCAGCGTCGATCACTTCCAGGATGTTATCGACAGTCTCGGCTATGCCGTGGCCGATCAGGTCTTGCAACAGGTCATCAATAAAATCCGCGAGCGGCTCAGACCCGATCAGTATTTAAGCCGTATTGAAGGCACGCAGTTCGTGCTGGTCAGTGACGACAATGAAATGAGTAATATTACCCAGTTTGCGGATGAACTGATCAATATCGGCAGTGAAGCCACCCTGTTTGACGACAAACCCTTCCCGCTGACCCTCAGCATTGGAATTAGCTATGAAGCAGGAAAAAATCGTGACTATCTGCTGTCCACTGCGCACAACGCGATGGATTTTATTCGTAAAGCGGGCGGCAATGGCTGGCAGTTCTTCAACCCGGAAATGAACCTCGCGGTGAAAGAGCGTCTGCAATTGGGCGCCGCATTGAAAAACGCCATTGCCAATAACCGGCTACGACTGGTGTACCAGCCGCAGATCTTTGCTCAGACCGGCGAACTGTATGGTTTCGAAGCGCTTGCGCGCTGGAGCGATCCGGTGCATGGTCACGTCCCCCCGAACCGTTTTATTCCGCTCGCTGAAGAGACGGGTGAAATTGAGAATATTGGTCGCTGGGTGGTCAGAGAAGCGTGTCGCCAGTTGTCGGAGTGGCGCCAGCTGTCGCTGACCATTCCGACCCTGTCGGTGAACCTCTCTGCCCTGCACTTTCGCAGCAACCAACTGCCGGACCAGGTGTCGGAAGCCATGGTGGAATTTGCTATTCCGGGCGATCAACTGACGGTCGAAATCACCGAAAGCATGATGATGGAGCAGGATGAAGAGATCTTCAGACGCATTGAGATCTTACGCAACATGGGCGTGGGACTGTCGATCGATGACTTCGGCACCGGTTTTTCCGGTCTCTCCCGCCTGGTCAGCCTGCCCGTGACGGAATTGAAAATCGATAAAACGTTTGTCGATCGCTGCCAGACCGAGAAACGTATTCAGTCCTTGCTGGAAGCGATTATCACTATCGGGCAGAGTCTGAACCTGATTGTCATTGCGGAAGGGGTTGAAACGAAAGAACAATTTGAGTTGTTGCGCTCGATGAATTGCCCGGTGATTCAGGGATATTATTTTTCTCGCCCCCTACCAGCTGATGAGATCGCCGCCTGGATGCAGACGGCGTTGCCATTGAAAATCTGATTCATTGTGACGGAATGCCCGGTGGCGTTGTCGCTTACCGGGCTTCCTGACGTTACGGCAATTTAAACGACGACACCTGTAAGGCCAGCTCTTCTGCTTCCGCTTTTAAGATCTGCGTCCGCGCCGCGGCATCATCAATCAACGACGCGTTCTGCTGGACCGTGCTGTCCATTTCCGTAACCGCGAGCGTCACTTCGGCTACGCCTTTACGCTGTTCTTCCCCTGCGACGCGAATTTCGCCCATTAACTGACGCACCTGACGAACATGCCCCACCAGTTCCTGTAGACGATCGCCGGCATGATGAATTTGCTCGCTACTGTCATTGACGTGCGACACCGACTCATCAATGAGCGCTTTGATTTCCTGAGCAGCGGTCGCGCTACGCTGCGCCAGCGTTCTCACTTCAGACGCCACCACCGCAAATCCACGTCCGGCATCCCCGGCGCGAGCCGCTTCCACAGCCGCATTGAGCGCCAGGATGTTGGTCTGGAAGGCAATGCTGTCAATTACCGAGACAATCTCAACCATGCGGCCCGAAGAGGCGCTGACGTTATCCATGGTTGAAATCACCCCATGCATAACATCACCGCAGCGGTTGGCCGTTTGCGCCGTACTTTCTGACAGTTCATCCGCCAGTTGAGTATTACCCGCATTCTGATGAACGGTCGCATTAAGCTGTTCCATCGCAGCCGCACTCTCTTCCAGCGCAGCTGCCTGCTGGGTAACGCGTGTTGACAGCTCAGTATTACTGTCAGCAAGGCTAACGGCGTTATTCGCCACCACTTCACTGCTGCTGCGCACCGTAAGCAAAATGGCGGCAATTTTGTCCACGAAGAGGTTAAACGCCTCCGCAATCGCTGAAATTTCGTCCTTGCCCTTCACTTCTAAGCGGCGGGTCAGATCGCCGTCTCCCTGCGCGATATCGTCCAGTGCCTGCCGCGTGTCGTCCAGACGGGCAATCAACCGGCGAACCACCAGCCAGGAGCCCACCAGCAGCAACGTCATGACCGGGATCAGTACTTCAAGAACATCGCGCATCATGACTTTTGCCAGCCCGACGATGCGTTCTTGCGGTGTTACCAGTCCCACCACCCAACCGGTATCGGCCATCGGGAACAACATCACGCGTGATGGTGCGTTCAGAATGCCATCATTTTCCAGCGCCACGGAGGTGACATCGGTGGTTTCAGTGCGCAGTTTCTGCAAACGTTGAGCGACAGGACTCAGCCAGCCTGATGCCTTCACCAGATCGCCGACGGTCTTGTAGTGATCCCGATCGTTTTGTGGGAAATAGAGAATTTGCCCCTGTTTGTCGACCACAAAGGCGTATCCTCCGGTGCGTCCCCCCTGCTGCTGCATAAAGCTGGCGACGTTATCGAGTCGAATATCGGTGGTTGCCACACCGGCGAATTTACCCGCCAGTTGATAGGGAATGCTGCAGGTCACCATGTTGATTCCGGAAATGGCATCCTGATAAACATCAGACCAGACACAGTTTTCTTGCGAATGGCCCTTCGCGCCCTGATACCAGCTTTCGTTGTGGTAGCCATTGCCACCTGCTGCGTTGTATTCGTCAGAATACACCAGCTTATCGTCGGCAGCGCGCGCCCAGAAAAAGCTGCGCCGCGCAACACCAGGCGTAAACGCGTCCGGCTCAGGCCAGATCCCGCCCCCGGTGATGATCGAATTATTTTGTTCGCCGAGAATATGCGGCACGACAGCGCGGTACAGCGCTTCATCATTTGGCAGGACTTCAGCCAGTCGCGACAAACTGACGGTTTCTCCCTCAATACGTGACAGGACGCTGCTGAGTTGACGCGTCAGGCCATGCCCGGTCTCCTCGATCAGTGCCGTATTGACTTCAACGACGCGGGGTTGCCCGCGCCAAAGCATAATGACAACAATCACTAACGTCGTTACGGCAAGTAACGCGATCCCCCCGAGTGTCAAACGAGTCGAAATACGTGACGGATACCAGACCATATAAACATCCTTTTATTTTCAGGGTAATTTATATTCAGTATCGGCACGTATTTTTAGAGCTTTATACAGAATTCCGTATTGACTTAAATTAATAATGTGACGTTGTCACAAATAGCAAAACCCAGCACTCTGGCTGGGTTTAAATACATGCTTAATCTTATTTACTTAATTCTTTTTTGATTTCGTCTTTAATTTTAGTCAGTTCGCTCTGCGGATGTTTTTTACAGATTTCAACGGTCAGAGGAACCGCCGTTGTTACTGTTTCATCGAAAGTAACGTAGTCGCCGCCTTTAAAGTCTTCATCTTCGTTTAATACCCAGAAGGCAACCGGCGCCATTGTCTGCGGGTTCAGGTCAATGAACTCCTGGCAGCTCATGTTTTTAGGAGTGACGTCGGTTTTCGCGTCAGTGGTTGCTGCATTGACGCTGACACTGGTTAACAGCGCTGCCACTAAAATACCTGCTGTAGAAAGGGAAAATTTGTTCATTATGATGGCTCCGTTAATGATATAAATAACCTCTACATGAGCGCTTTAAACCGTTAATGTAGAACGAAAAGAATAATACCCTTCCTCTCACAGAAATAAATACACCCACACTGGTTATGGCTGTTATTGATATTTCCCGGTACCGATCCTGATGTTTGCCGTTTATTTCGTCGCGAGAGTGTGATCGCGCCTGCGTATCCGGCAGATAACCGCCCTTTCGCCTTACCGTTGCACCAAAACTGCACTACGCTGCACAAATGTTGATCATAAGTTAATTAATGCGGCATTAATTTAACAATTGTCGCCCGTCGCGGCGGCGTTTTTGAACATGGCACGCGTCCTGCATTGTTAATGAACTAACAGTCAGTGGACATTTGACAGCCTGGTAACAGCGAGACGGTGATGACAGCAAAACCTGAGTTACTGAACCGAATTGAACAGACCTTCAGCCTGCATACGCCGAGTGAAAAGCGGGTTGCCAGTTGGCTGTTGACCCACGTGGCGCAAATCCCGTTTGAAACCGCCGACAGCATTGGCAAAGCGACGGGCACCAGCGGGATTACCGTTGGGCGCTATCTGCGCAAAATCGGCTATCGCAATCTGGAAGATGCTAAAGCCAGCCTGCGTGAACTGCCTTCTGTCCCCTATCAGCCCTGGGGGATGAACGAACGTCTGGACTCCTGGCAACAACAGCAACAGTTGCCGGACCGCGCGCGGCAGTCGCTATCGCTGGAGATTGACGCGATCGCCCATGTTTATCAACTGGCGCAAGGGGACGCTTTCCAGCGTATTACCCGACAACTGGCGCAGGCGGAAGCGGTGTATGTCCTGGGGATCCAGTCGACGCGGGGGATCGCCAATGCCTTCTTCAGTCATCTCGAATATCTGCGTCCTCGGGTGAACTACTCCGAAGGGCTCTCCGGCAGTTGGGTGGAATCCCTCAACTCCGGATTTGAGAAACCGTATGTGGTGCTGACCGATACCCGCGCTTACTCCGCCATCGCCCGGCAGTACTGTCGCGTCGCCAGCGAACGGCACATTCCGCTCGCGCTGATCACCGATGTCTGGTGTCCCTGGGCGCGGGATTACCCCATTGATTTACTGCAGGTGAAAACGGACACCGGACATTTCTGGGATTCGCTGGCGCCGGTGAGCTGCCTGTTCAACCTGCTGCTTTCCGGCGTGGCGGAACAACTGGGCGATTCACTTACCGGGCGGCTACAGACCAACCGCCAGTTACAACAAGAATTTGGTCAATTCGAACAATAAACAGGAAACGTGCTATGTCTGAAACTCCGCAACTGGTCGA
The DNA here is from genome assembly GCF_050252275.1 of Citrobacter sp. Taxonomy (NCBI): domain Bacteria; kingdom Pseudomonadati; phylum Pseudomonadota; class Gammaproteobacteria; order Enterobacterales; family Enterobacteriaceae; genus Citrobacter; species Citrobacter sp. The sequence goes on from NZ_JBFWLF010000082.1 coordinate 6,879, forward strand.
TCTGTCGGTGATTTTTCCGACGCTGGATATCGACCTCAAATATGCGACCGCCGATAACCTGACCGGCGCGCCGATTTATCGCGAATCGCGCTGCCTGCTGCACCAGGATGCGGTCACCGCGCTGGCGAAAAGCATCAGCATTGCGCAACTGGCGGGCCTTTCTCTGGTGGTGTATGACGCCTATCGTCCGCAACAGGCACAGTCAATCCTGTGGGATGCCTGCCCCGATCCGCAGTACGTAGTCGATGTAGCCATCGGCTCGAACCACAGTCGCGGAACAGCCATCGACGTCACGCTGAAAGACGCCAATGGCAAGATCCTCGATATGGGTGCGGGTTTTGATGAAATGCACGACCGTTCACATGCATATCACCCTTCTGTTCCTGCCGCTGCACAGCGTAACCGGCTGTTACTCAATGCCATTATGTTTGGCGGTGGCTTTGTCGGCATCAGCAGCGAGTGGTGGCATTTTGAGTTACCCGCCGCGAGTCGCTATCCGCTGTTGGAAGACTGTATTGCCTGTTTTCCCGTGACAACCACAACAACACATACCTCTTTTTGATTCCGGAGCGTCGTCATGAAAGTAACTTCGTTGTTTCGTCCCGCGTTGATTGCCGTTTCCCTGGCGATGGCCCTGCCTGCGGTCCAGGCTGCCGTCCCGAAAGACATGCTGGTGATCGGTAAAGCCGCTGATCCGCAAACCCTTGATCCGGCGGTGACTATCGATAATAACGACTGGACAGTGACCTACCCGTCCTATCAGCGTCTGGTGAAGTACAAAACCGAAGGCGATAAAGGCTCAACCGAGGTGGAGGGTGACCTGGCAAGCGGCTGGAAAGCCTCTGACGACCAGAAAGAGTGGACTTTTACGCTTAACGATCAGGCCAAATTTGCCGATGGTTCCCCCGTCACCGCTGAGGCGGTGAAACAGTCCTTCGAACGCCTGCTGAAAATCAGCCAGGGTCCGGCAGAAGCGTTTCCTAAAGATCTCAAGGTAGACGCGGTCGATGCACACACGGTGAAATTTACCCTCAGTCAACCGTTCGCCCCGTTCCTTTACACGCTGGCCAATGACGGCGCGTCCATCATCAACCCGGCGGTGCTGAAAACGCATGCCGCAGATGACGCCCGTGGTTTTCTGGCACAAAACACCGCAGGTTCCGGGCCGTTTATGCTGAAAAGCTGGCAGAAAGGCCAACAGCTGGTGCTGGTCCCGAACCCGCATTACGCCGGTCCAAAACCGAACTTTAAACGCGTATCGGTGAAAATTATCGGCGAGAGCGCGTCGCGTCGTCTGCAACTGTCGCGCGGCGATATCGACATCGCGGATGCCCTGCCGGTGGATCAGCTCAACGCGTTAAAACAGGAAGGCAAAGTTGCCGTAGCTGACTATCCGTCACTGCGCGTGACCTATCTCTATCTGAACAACAGCAAAGCACCGCTGAATCAGGCGGATCTACGCCGGGCGATTTCCTGGTCCACCGACTATCAGGGAATGGTGAAAGGGATCCTCAGCGGCAACGGCAAGCAGATGCGCGGGCCGATCCCGGAAGGCATGTGGGGTTACGACGCCTCTGCGTTGCAATACAACTTTGATGAAGCCAAAGCGAAAGCGGAATGGGAAAAAGTCGCCAGCAAACCCACCAGCCTGAGCTTCCTCTATTCCGACAACGATCCGAACTGGGAGCCGATCGCCCTTGCCACTCAGGCCAGCCTCAGCAAACTGGGAATTACCGTCAAGCTGGAGAAACTGGCGAACGCCACTATGCGTGATCGTGTAGGCAAAGGTGATTACGACATCGCCATCGGCAACTGGAGCCCGGATTTCGCTGACCCCTATATGTTCATGAACTACTGGTTTGAGTCTGACAAGAAAGGACTCCCCGGTAACCGCTCGTTCTATGAAAACGCCGATGTCGACAAGCTGTTGCGCAGTGCGCTAAGCACCACCGACCAGGCCGCCAGAACCAAGGACTACCAGCAGGCGCAGAAAATCGTCATTGATGAAGCGGCCTACGTCTACCTGTTCCAGAAGAACTACCAGTTAGCGATGAACAAAGAGGTCAAAGGCTTCGTGTTCAACCCGATGCTCGAACAGGTCTTTAATATCAGCACCATGAGCAAATAAGCCACGTTAATGCGGAGCCGTACAGGCTCCGCAAGGGGAAGCCAATGACTTTCTGGAGCATTTTGCGCCAGCGCTGCTGGGGACTTGTCCTTGTGGTGGCCGGCGTTTGCGTCATCACCTTTATTATTTCGCACCTGATCCCAGGCGATCCGGCGCGCCTGCTGGCGGGCGACCGGGCGAGCGACGAGATTGTCGAAAACATTCGCCAACAGCTTGGGCTGAATCAACCGCTGTATGTGCAGTTCGCGCGCTACGTGAGCGATGTCTTCCAGGGGGACTTAGGCATTTCCATTCGCACCGGGCGTCCGGTGATGGAAGAACTGCGCGTCTTTTTCCCGGCAACGCTGGAACTGGCCTTTTGTTCACTGCTGCTGGCGCTGGTCATCGGTATTCCGTTGGGCATTCTTTCCGCCGTCTGGCGTAACCGCTGGCTGGATCACCTGGTACGTCTGATGGCAATCACCGGTATTTCGACGCCAGCCTTCTGGCTGGGGCTGGGCGTCATCGTGCTGTTTTACGGCCATCTGCAAATTTTGCCGGGTGGTGGTCGACTGGATGACTGGCTGGATCCGCCAACGCATGTAACCGGGTTTTATCTGATCGATGCCCTGCTGGAAGGCAACGGTGAGGTCTTTTTTAATGCCTTACAGCATCTGATTTTACCGTCGTTGACGCTGGCGTTTGTTCACCTGGGAATTGTGGCGCGGCAAATCCGCTCCGCGATGCTGGAACAGCTCAGCGAAGATTATATCCGCACGGCGAAAGCCAGCGGTCTTCCCGGCTGGTACATCGTGCTGTGTTATGCGCTGCCCAACGCGTTGATCCCGTCAATTACCGTGCTTGGACTGGCGTTGGGCGATCTGTTGTATGGCGCGGTACTGACCGAAACCGTCTTTGCCTGGCCCGGAATGGGCGCCTGGGTGGTGACCTCTATTCAGGCGCTCGATTTCCCGGCTGTGATGGGCTTCGCCGTGGTGGTCTCTTTTGCCTATGTACTGGTCAATCTGGTGGTGGATCTGCTCTATCTGTGGGTGGACCCGCGCATTGGGCGTGGAGGTGCTGAATGATGTTAACCGAAGAGACGCCGGTACGCGTGACGCGTCGGCGCATTGACTGGGCCAGACTGCTCTGGCTGATGAAAAGCAGTCCGCTGACGATGATTGGCGGTGTGATTATTGTCCTGATGCTGTTGTTGATGGTGCTGTCGCCGTGGATTACGCCTTACGATCCGAATGCGATCGATTTAAGTGCGCGGCTGCTGCCGCCAACGGCGGCGCACTGGTTCGGAACCGATGAGGTTGGACGCGACCTGTTCAGCCGCGTGCTGGTGGGCAGCCAGCAGTCGATTGTCGCCGGGCTGGTGGTGGTCGGGATTGCGGGCGGTATTGGCTCACTGCTCGGCTGCCTGTCCGGCGTCATGGGCGGTCGCGCTGACGCCATCATCATGCGGATGATGGATATTATGCTGTCGATCCCCTCGCTGGTGCTGACGATGGCGCTGGCCGCAGCGCTCGGGCCGAGCCTGTTTAACGCGATGCTGGCGATTGCCATTGTACGTATTCCCTTTTACGTGCGTCTGGCGCGGGGACAAACGCTGGTCGTGCGCCAGTTTACCTATGTTCAGGCCGCCCGCACGTATGGCGCTTCCCGCAGGCATTTGATTAGCTGGCACATCCTGCGTAACTCGTTGCCGCCGCTGATTGTGCAGGCATCGCTGGATATTGGCAGCGCCATTCTGATGGCGGCCACGCTGGGCTTTATCGGGCTTGGCGCTCAGCAACCGAGCGCCGAATGGGGCGCGATGGTCGCGATTGGTCGTAATTACGTTCTCGATCAGTGGTGGTATTGCGCTTTCCCTGGCGCCGCCATCCTGATCACGGCCGTCGGTTTTAACCTGTTCGGTGATGGGATCCGTGATTTGTTGGATCCGAAAGCAGGAGGAAAACAGTAATGACTCAACCGGTGCTGGAAATAGACGATTTACACTTGAGTTTTCCGGGATACAAGGCCGACGTTCACGCCCTGAGCCATGTGTCGCTGCGCATTCAACGCGGCGAGATTGTTGGCGTGGTGGGTGAATCGGGTTCAGGGAAGTCAGTCACCGCAATGCTCACCATGCGCCTGCTGCCGGAAGGCAGCTACCGCATTCATCAAGGGCGCGTCTCGCTACTGGGCGAAGATGTGCTGAACGCCAGCGAGAAACAAATGCGTCAATGGCGCGGCGCGCGCGTGGCGATGATCTTCCAGGAGCCGATGACGGCCCTCAACCCAACGCGACGTATCGGCCAGCAGATGGTGGAAGTGATTCGCCATCATCAGACGGTGAGCCGTGCGCAGGCCAGGGAAAAGGCGATTACCCTGCTGGAGGAGATGCAGATCCCCGACGCCGCCGGCGTGATGACCCGCTTTCCGTTTGAGCTTTCAGGCGGCATGCGTCAGCGGGTAATGATCGCCCTTGCCTTCTCCTGCGAACCGGCGCTGATCATCGCTGATGAACCTACCACTGCGCTGGATGTCACCGTACAGTTGCAGGTGCTGCGCCTGCTGAAACACAAGGCCCGCGCCAGCGGTACGGCCGTGCTGTTTATCAGTCATGACATGGCGGTGGTATCGCAACTGTGCGATCGGCTGTACGTGATGTATGCCGGCAGCGTAATTGAAAGTGGTCAGACCGATGCCGTGATCCACCATCCGACCCATCCTTATTCGATTGGCCTGCTGAAATGCGCTCCGGAGCAGGGAGAAGCGCGCCAGCCGCTGCCGGCGATCCCTGGCACCGTACCGGATCTTACCCGCCTGCCGCGCGGCTGCGCGTTCCGGGATCGCTGCTTTGCCGCGGGCCCGCTTTGCGAAACGGTACCCGCCATGAGCCCGCATGGCGCTGGCGACCAGCACTCGGCCTGCTGGTATCCTCATCTGGAGAATCCCCATGTCTGAAACGTTACTGGCTTTACACGATGTGCACGTCAATTTCCCGGCGAAGAAAAACTGGCTGGGACGGGTCACCGAACGCGTGCATGCGCTCAACGGCATGGATTTACAGATCCGCCGGGGCGAAACGCTGGGGATTGTCGGTGAGTCCGGCTGTGGGAAAAGCACACTGGCGCAGTTGCTTATGGGAATGCTAAAGCCCAGCCAGGGACAGTATCAACAGGATTCATCGTCGACCGAAATGCAGATGGTATTTCAGGACCCGCTCTCCTCACTGGATCCACGTCTGCCGGTGTGGCGAATTATCACCGAACCGGTGTGGATTCAAACACGCAGCAGTGAACGGGAGCGACGGGCGCTGGCGGCAACCTTAGCCAGCCAGGTCGGGATCCGTCCGGAATATCTCGATCGTCTGCCGCATGCTTTCTCCGGCGGACAGCGCCAGCGTATCGCGATTGCCCGGGCATTGTCGTCAGAACCGGATGTGATCGTGCTGGATGAGCCGACCTCCGCGCTGGATATTTCCGTCCAGGCGCAGATCCTGAATCTGCTGGTTGCGTTGCAGGCCAGTCGCAATCTGACCTACATTCTGATCTCACATAACGTCTCGGTGGTACGTCATATGAGCGACCGGGTGGCGGTGATGTACCTCGGGCAAATCGTCGAACTCGGCGATACCGCGCAGGTGCTCTCCACCCCGGCACATCCTTATACCCGTCTGCTGCTGGATTCCGTACCAAAAACCGGCGTGCCGTTGGCTGAAGAACGGGTGATTCGCAAAACGGAATTACCTGGCAACCGGGTACTGCCGACGGGCTGTTTTTTTCGCGACCGGTGCCCGTTGGCGACCCACGGCTGCGAAACTCGACAGGCGCTGCGCAGGCTTGATGCGGGAACGGACGTTCGTTGTTGGCGTGCCTGATAATGCCCGGGAATCGTAGGCCGAATTCAACGTATTTATGCCCGGTCAGCATCACGCGACCGGGCAATACTGCCGTTACGACTTCAGTTGATAATCGAGGGTGATTTCAGCTTTTAGCACCTGCGACACCGGGCAGCCGGCTTTCGCTTTCTGAATAATACCGTCGAAGGTGGCGGCATCGATTCCCGGCACGTTCACTTCGCTGTGCAGCGCGATTTTGGTAATCGCAAAACCGGCATCAACTTTGTCCAGCGACACGTCAGCCGTGGTGTCGATAGCCTCCGGCGTAAAGCCCGCCTCACCAAGCATCAATGAAAGCGCCATTGAGAAACAGGCAGCATGCGCTGCGCCGATCAACTCTTCCGGATTGGTGCCTTTCGCCCCTTCAAAACGGGTATTGAAACCATAAGGCTGCTGGTTCAGCACGCCGCTTTCCGTCGAAACGGTGCCTTTTCCGCGTTTGATGTCGCCTTCCCAGTGTGCCTGACCTTTCTTATGGATTGTCATCGTTCGCTCCTTATTGTCGTCGGGATAACAAGTATAGGACGCTCATCCGATTTCGTGGCCGTTAGCAGAGACTTCTTAATTCCCTGCTTACACATTGACCTTTCCGATTAAATGTCCGACTATCAATCAGGTCGGTATCCATCGGTACCGTCGACCTTAAGGGTTATATTTCGTCCGCAGTCATATGGACTCATCCTTGAAACCAGTAACAGGATAAAGGAGTTAGAATGAAATCGAACCGTCAGGCCCGTCATATTCTTGGACTGGACCATAAAATCTCCAATCAGCGCAAAGTGGTGACTGAAGGTGATAAATCCAGCGTGGTGAACAACCCTACCGGCAGAAAACGCCACGCAGACAGCAAAAAGTAACCGCACAGCCCGAATATGACGATAAACACCATCGCAAACGCGATGGTGTTTTTGCTTACAAAAGCCTTAATTCATGCACGATGCTTTATACTCTGTGCCCGATGCCCTGGCGGAATGGCAACATATTATAAAAAGTGCCAGGGACGGATATTCAAAAAAAGAGTGAGTGACATGGAAACCAAAAGTAAAAAACTGCGTTCCCTTTATATTCCTTACGCTGGCCCTGTATTGCTGGAATTCCCCTTACTGAATAAAGGCAGTGCATTCAGCATGGAAGAGCGCCGTAACTTCAACCTGCTGGGGTTACTGCCGGAAGTGGTTGAGTCGATTGAAGAACAGGCAGAACGTGCCTGGATCCAGTATCAGGGATTCAAAACGGAAATCGACAAGCATATCTACCTGCGCAATATCCAGGATACCAACGAAACCCTGTTCTACCGACTGGTTAACAACCATCTCGATGAGATGATGCCAGTGATCTATACCCCAACGGTAGGTGCGGCCTGTGAACGTTTCTCCGAGATTTATCGTCGCGCGCGCGGCGTGTTCATCTCTTATCAGAACCGCCACAACATGGATGACATCCTGCAAAACGTCCCCAACCACAACATCAAAGTGATTGTGGTCACCGACGGTGAGCGAATTCTTGGTCTTGGCGATCAGGGGATCGGCGGGATGGGTATTCCCATCGGTAAGCTTTCGCTGTATACCGCCTGTGGCGGCATCAGCCCGGCCTACACCCTGCCCGTCGTGCTGGATGTGGGAACCAACAACCCGCAACTGCTCAACGATCCGTTATACATGGGCTGGCGCAATCCGCGCATCACCGACGACGAATACTATGCGTTTGTCGATGAATTCATTCAGGCCGTTAAGCATCGCTGGCCGGACGTTCTGCTGCAGTTTGAAGACTTCGCGCAGAAAAACGCCATGCCGCTACTTAACCGCTATCGCGACGAAATCTGTTCGTTCAACGACGACATTCAGGGCACCGCCGCGGTGACCGTCGGTACGCTGATCGCCGCCAGCCGGGCGGCAGGCAGCCAGCTTAGCGAACAGAAAATAGTTTTCCTTGGCGCGGGTTCCGCTGGTTGCGGTATCGCCGAACAGATCATTGCTCAAATCCAGCGGGAAGGATTAAGTGAAGAAGCCGCGCGTGAGAGAGTCTTCATGGTGGATCGCTTTGGCCTGCTGACTGACCAGATGCCGAATCTGCTCTCCTTCCAGACCAAACTGGTACAGAAGCGTGAAAATTTGCAGGCGTGGGACAGCGACAACGAAGTGCTGTCGCTGCTTGATGTGGTCCGTAACGTTAAGCCTGATATTCTGATTGGGGTTTCCGGGCAAACCGGTCTGTTCACTGAAGAAATCATCCGCGAAATGCACAAGCATTGCCCGCGTCCGATCGTGATGCCGCTGTCTAACCCCACCTCGCGTGTGGAAGCGACGCCGCAGGACATCATCGCCTGGACCGAAGGCAACGCGCTGGTCGCGACCGGTAGCCCGTTTATGCCGGTGGTCTGGAAAGACAAAGTCTATCCCATCGCCCAGTGTAACAATGCCTATATTTTCCCGGGGATTGGGCTGGGTGTGATTGCTTCCGGCGCCTCCCGCATTACCGACGAGATGCTGATGTCCGCCAGTGAAACGCTGGCCCAGTACTCGCCGCTGGTGCTCAACGGTGAAGGTCTGGTGTTGCCTGAACTGAAAGACATTCAGACCGTCTCGCGCGCCATTGCGTTTGCCGTCGGGAAGATGGCGCAGCAACAGGGTGTGGCGGTGAAAACCTCCGCTGAAGCGCTGTTGCAGGCTATCGAAGAGAACTTCTGGCAGGCGGAATATCG
>NZ_JBFWLF010000083.1:0-15502 GCF_050252275.1 Citrobacter sp.
CCGGATGAGCAGTTGCGGGTTTGTCTCGGCTGCCATTTTACCGGCTATCCGGACCCGCGTGGCCGCTGCCCGCGCTGCCATATTCCTTTACGCGAGCGCCGAAACCAGAGCATCCAAAAATGCTGGGCGGCATTGTTGGCATCGATTGTTTTGCTGCTGCCTGCTAACCTTCTGCCTATCTCGGTTATCTACGTGAACGGTGGACGACAGGAAGATACAATCATGTCCGGTATCCTGTCGCTGGCGAACAGCAATGTCGCCGTGGCCGCCGTGGTCTTTATCGCCAGTATTCTGGTGCCATTCACTAAAGTGATCGTCATGTTTACCCTGCTACTCAGCATTCAGTTCAAATGCGAACAGGGTTTACGCACGCGAATGCAACTCTTGCGTCTGGTCACGTGGATCGGTCGCTGGTCGATGCTGGATCTTTTTGTTATCGCTTTAACCATGTCGCTGATTAACCGCGACCAGATTCTTGCTTTTACTATGGGACCGGCTGCGTTTTATTTCGGCTCAGCGGTCATTTTGACTATTCTTGCAGTGGAATGGCTGGACAGCCGCTTACTTTGGGATGCACATGAGTCAGGAAACGCCCGCTTCGCAGACTGAAGCGCAGATTAAAACGAAACGCCGTATCTCACCATTCTGGCTACTCCCGCTGATCGCATTAATGATTGCGGGATGGCTGATATGGAACAGCTATGAAGATCGCGGTAACACTGTGACCATCGACTTCATGTCTGCGGATGGCATTGTCCCGGGCCGTACGCCTGTTCGCTATCAGGGCGTTGAGGTGGGTACGGTTCAGGACATCAGCCTGAGCAAGGATTTACGCAAAATTGAGGTGCGGGTCAGCATCAAGTCCGACATGAAAGACGCGCTACGCGAAGAGACGCAGTTCTGGCTGGTGACGCCTAAAGCGTCGCTCGCAGGCGTCTCTGGCCTCGATGCGCTGGTCGGCGGCAATTATATCGGCATGATGCCCGGTAAAGGTAAAGAGCAAGATCATTTCGTCGCCCTCGACACCCAGCCGAAATATCGGCTGGATAACGGCGATCTGATGATACATCTCAACGCGCCCGACCTCGGATCGTTGAACAGCGGCTCGCTGGTTTATTTCCGTAAAATCCCGGTCGGTAAAGTCTACGACTACAGCATTAACCCGAACAAACAGGGCGTCACCATCGACGTGCTGGTTGAACGCCGCTTTACCAATCTGGTGAAAAAAGGCAGTCGCTTCTGGAACGTTTCCGGCGTGGATGCTGACGTCAGCCTGAGTGGTGCGAAGGTTAAACTGGAAAGTCTGGCGGCCCTGGTGAATGGTGCAATCGCCTTTGACTCACCCGATGATTCAAAAACGGCAGAGCAAGATGATACCTTCGGCCTGTATAAAGATCTGGCCCACAGTCAGCGCGGCGTCATTATTAAACTTGAACTGCCGAGCGGCGAAGGACTGAAGGCTGATTCTACTCCCCTGATGTATCAGGGGCTCGAAGTCGGCCAGCTCACCAAACTGGATTTACAATCCGGTGGCAAAGTCACCGGTGAAATGACCGTTGACCCCAGCGTCGTAGCGCTGTTACGCGACGGCACGCGCATTGAACTGCGCAGTCCCAAGCTCTCGCTCAGTGACGCTAATATCAGTTCGTTACTGACGGGTAAAACCTTTGAACTGGTGCCCGGCGCCGGTGAACCGCGCAGCGAGTTCGTGGTCGTCCCCGGTGAAAAAGCACTGCTCCACGAACCGGACGTCCTGACCTTTACCCTGACCGCGCCTGAAAGCTACGGTATCGATGCAGGTCAACCGCTGATCCTTCACGGCGTCCAGGTGGGCCAGGTGATCGAACGTAAGCTGACCAGCAAAGGGGTCGAGTTTATTGTGGCGGTCGATCCGCAACATCGTGGCCTGGTCCAGGGTGACAGCAAATTCGTGGTCAACAGCCGTGTGGATGTCAAAGTGGGTCTGGATGGCGTTGAGTTCCTCGGCGCCAGCGCCAGCGAATGGATCAGTGGCGGTATTCGCATATTGCCCGGCAGCAAAGGGGAAATGAAATCAAGCTATCCGCTGTATGCCAACCTGGAAAAAGCGGTAGAGAATAGCCTGAGCGATCTGCCGACCACTACCCTGAGCCTGCGTGCAGAAACATTGCCAGACGTGCAGGCCGGCTCCGTGGTGCTGTATCGTAAATTTGAAGTGGGTGAAGTGATTACCGTACGCCCGCGCGCCGACGCCTTTGACATCGATCTGCACATCAAACCGGAGTACCGCAACCTGCTGACCAGCAATAGCGTCTTCTGGGCCGAAGGTGGCGCTAAAGTGCAGCTCAACGGCAGCGGGTTGACCGTGCAGGCCTCTCCCCTGTCACGTGCGCTGAAGGGGGCGATCAGCTTTGATAACCTCAGCGGCGCCAGCGCCAGCCAGCGCAAAGGCGACAAGCGCATTTTGTATGCTTCCGAAACCGCCGCACGTGCGGTTGGCGGGCAGATTACCCTTCACGCCTTTGATGCCGGGAAACTGGCGGCAGGAATGCCCATTCGCTACCTCGGTATTGATATCGGACAGATCCAGACGCTTGAACTGCTCACTTCGCGCAACGAGGTACAGGCGAAGGCGGTATTGTATCCGGAATATGTGCAGACCTTCGCCCGTGGCGGGACGCGCTTCTCCGTGATTACGCCGCAAATCTCGGCCGCTGGCGTGGAACATCTCGACACGATCCTGCAACCCTACATCAACGTCGAGCCGGGTCGGGGTAATCCGCGCCGTGACTTTGAACTGCAGGAAGCGACCATTACCGACTCACGCTACCTTGACGGGCTGAGTATTGTGCTCGAAGTCCCCGAAGCGGGCTCGCTGGCGATCGGTACGCCGGTACTGTTCCGCGGGATTGAAGTTGGTACTGTCACCGGCATGACGCTCGGTACTCTGTCTGACCGCGTGATGATCGCCTTGCGCATCAGTCAACGCTACCAGCACCTGGTCCGCAACAACTCCGTCTTCTGGCTGGCGTCCGGTTACAGTCTGGACTTCGGCCTGACGGGCGGCGTAGTGAAGACCGGTACCTTTAATCAGTTCATTCGCGGCGGCATTGCCTTCGCCACGCCGCCTGGCACTCCGCTGGCGCCGAAAGCGCAGGCGGGTAAACACTTCCTGCTGCTGGAAAGTGAACCGAAAGAGTGGCGTGAATGGGGCACCGCGCTGCCACGTTAGTATCCGGCTCCGGCGTGCTCGCGCCGGAGCCTTTATGCTACACTGTGCGCTTGTTTTTCTGCCGGTGGTACTCCCCCGTGACTCAACACGCTGTTTATTTTCCTGACGCCTTTTTAACGCAAATGCGCGAGGCAATGCCTGCGCATCTCTCTTTTGACGATTTTCTCGCCGCTTGCCAGCGCCCATTACGCCGCAGCATCCGCGTGAATACGCTTAAGATTTCTGTGGCCGATTTTCTCACCTTAACCGCCCCGTATGGCTGGTCGTTGACGCCCGTTCCCTGGTGCGAAGAAGGTTTCTGGATTGAGCGTGAGGATGAAGATGCGCTGCCGCTCGGCAGTACCGCCGAGCATCTGAGTGGTCTGTTTTATATTCAGGAAGCCAGTTCCATGTTGCCGGTTGCCGCCCTGTTTGCCGAGGATAATTCCCCCAAACGCGTGATGGACGTTGCTGCCGCGCCTGGCTCAAAAACCACGCAAATCGCCGCGCGCATGGGTAATCAGGGCGCGATCCTCGCGAACGAATACTCAGCCAGTCGGGTGAAAGTGCTGCATGCCAATATCAGTCGCTGTGGGATAAGCAACGTGGCACTGACCCATTTTGACGGCCGCGTATTTGGTGCAGCGCTGCCGGAAATGTTCGACGCGATTTTGCTTGATGCACCTTGCTCGGGTGAAGGTGTGGTGCGTAAGGATCCGGATGCGCTAAAAAACTGGTCCGTTGAGAGCAATCTTGAGATTGCCGCAACCCAGCGCGAACTGATCGAAAGTGCGTTTCACGCCCTGCGCCCTGGCGGTACGCTGGTCTATTCAACCTGTACGTTGAATCGTGAAGAAAACGAGTCGGTGCTGGCCTGGCTGAAAGAGACCTGGCCGGAGGCGGTGGAATTTTTACCGTTGGGCGATCTTTTCCCTGAGGCGAATCAGGCGCTGACGGCAGAAGGTTTCTTGCATGTGTTCCCGCAGATTTATGACTGCGAAGGATTCTTCGTCGCCCGCCTGCGTAAAACGGCCTCCATTCCCGCACTGCCAGCACCGAAGTACAAAGTGGGCAACTTCCCCTTCACCCCCGTCAAAGGTCGCGAAGCCGCGAATCTGACCCAGGCAGCTAATGCCCTCAGTCTGCACTGGGGCGAAAACCTGCGCCTCTGGCAGCGTGATAAAGAGGTCTGGCTTTTCCCGGCGGAGATAGAACCGCTGATCGGCAAAGTCCGTTTCTCCCGGCTCGGCATTAAGCTGGCTGAAACGCATAATAAAGGTTATCGCTGGCAGCACGAAGCGGTCATCGCGCTGGCTGATGTCAATCATCGCTGTGCGTTTGAACTGTCTCAGCAGGAAGCCGAAGAGTGGTATCGCGGTCGCGATGTCTATCCGCAGACCGTCCCCGCCACTGACGATGTGCTGGTGACCTTCCAGCATCAGCCGATTGGCCTTGCCAAACGGATCGGCTCGCGCCTGAAAAACAGTTACCCGCGTGAACTGGTTCGTGATGGCAAATTGTTTACCGGTAACGTCTGAAATCAGAAAATTTGCGCATTTTTTGACTGGCGCTTTTGCCTGCGTTGACTACGCTGAAAAATGGACGGCCTAACTGGTCGTACCACAATCAGCGAATTAACGGAGAGCACGATGATGAAAACCAGTGTGCGCATTGGCGCCTTTGAAATTGACGATGCCGAGTTACACGGCGAGTCGCCGGGAGACCGAACGTTAACCATTCCGTGTAAATCTGATCCGGATTTATGCATGCAACTGGATGCCTGGGACGACGAAACCAGCGTTCCGGCCCTACTGAATGGCGAACATTCGGTTCTTTTCCGTAAACACTACGATCGTAAGTCTGATGCCTGGATCATGCGTCTTGCCTGATTCAAAAAGAACCCGTCTGCCGGCGGGTTATTTATTTCCCCCTTCCCGCTTGCGTTAATTCCTCCTACACTTTTGTTATGGCTGTACAAAATGAGGATAGGATGTTCGCACTGGTTCTGTTTGTCTGTTATCTGGATGGTGGTTGCGAAGATATCGTAGTGGATGTTTACGATACAGAGCGGCAGTGCCTGTATTATATGGACGATCAACGGATTCGTCAGGGCGGCTGCTTTCCGGTTGAGGATTTTATCGATGGATTCTGGGCGCCCGCCCAGCAATACAGCGACTTTTAATCACTGTAGTTGTACCAGCGTTAACTCGCCGCCGAATACCGCTCCCGTATCGATGTAGTGCAGATTGTCGCTGTCTACACGTTGACGCAACGGCGTATGGCCAAACCAGAAATGGTCAGCGCCGGCGATAGCTGTCCCTTCTCCTGCCAGATGCGCACTCAGTCGCGCGCGTCGCCACAACACCTCCGTAAGGTTAACCGGCTTTTGCCACTGATAAATATCTTCCGGGTAATCGGCGTGGGCGACCACATGGGTCGCCTCGCGGCAATGCAATTCCAGGATCCACGGCAGATGCTGGCAGTATTCCAGTGCCAGCGTTGCATGATGCCGTTTCTGCTCAGGCAACGCCGTAAACCAGCCGCCACCATTCATCGTCCACAACGACCACTGTGACGTACGCAATGCATCTATCGCCATCTGTTCATGGTTCCCTCTGACTGCCACCATCCAGCGCTTATGCAGCAACTGCAGGCAGCGCAAACTGTCAGGACCGCGATCGATGAGATCGCCCACAGAGACCAGTAAATCTTGCCAGGGATCAAAGCGACAGGCCCGCAGCTTTGCCATCAGTAGCGCAAAACAGCCGTGGATATCCCCGACCACCCAGATGTGTCGCCACTGTGCCCCTTCGATCATTTGGTAGCTTTTTTCAGGCTGTTTCATGAGAGTTTTGTCCTCAGTCACGCCCTAACACAAATTTAACAATAGCAGCAAAAAACGCTGGACGTTTATGCCCGGGTGTGGGTATGGTTTACTCAGAATGATAAGTGCGAAATGCCATTAGGCTCAGGAAAAGCACCCGTTCTATAGATAAAAAGAGACCGAATACGATTCCTGTATTCGGTCCAGGGAAATGGCTCTTGGGAGAGAGCCGTGCGCTAAAAGTTGGCATTAATGCAGGCTAAGTCGCCTTGCCTTTTAAGAATAGATGACGACGCCAGGTTTTCCAGTCTGCGGCTTGCGCGGCTGGAAAAAAACGGCGCTGATCACTGGCTGAAATGTAAAAACCGCAAGACGCTTTACAAAAGGCTTGCGGTTTTTTATTGGAAATCAGAAAGATACTTTTGGTAACTAACAGAGCTTTTCCGCTCGTTCGATAAACGGTGCCAGACTCATTTTTTCACCCGGTTTTGCCGGATCGTCAATCTGAATCACCGACAGGGGCTGCGCATTTGTTTTGCCGCTCGCCACCTGCTCTTGTGCAACATCGTTTAACGGATACTGAACAAGCGTGCTGGGGTTAATCACATACAGCGCGTTTCCTGGCCGACAGGTCAGCATCACCTCTTCACGATTGAACGCCCATTTATCTTTACCGATTTCAAAACGGCTCACGGTGATGACCTGCGGTGCCGCCAGCGCAACTCCTGAGCTAGTCAGAAGCAGCAAAGAGAGAATCACTTTTTTCATGAATTTTGCCTGTCCTTCAGAACGGTTCCAGCGTCGCAAACACACTGACGCTTGCCAGCACGACGGCGCCAACTCCCCATTCGATCTTCGTCATCCAAATAAAATACCGATTGATGCGTCGACTATCCTGCCGCATTCGTGGTACGAGAAGATACCGATTCGCCAGTGCGATTGCCACCATTAGCAGGACAAGTGCACATTTTAGCAAAAGCAATTGCCCCCAGGCGGTCTGCCATGGCGGGGAAAATCCCTGAATAAACAGCAGATTGGCGATACCAGTGAGTAATACTCCCGCCACGGCAAGATGCCCATAGCGAGAAAAACGCATCATGGTGTAAACCGCCTGTTGCTGCCAGCGTCCTTTTGCCATGTGCATGCAATAAATCACCGGTAGCAGTCCTCCAAACCAGGTTGCAGCGCAAATCAGATGCATTGCATGGTTTGTCTGCTGGAGCGCACCAATAACCCCCGAGTGCAGTGTGGCATGCCCAACCCCCGTCAGCAGGGCAAACTGTGCGAGAGTTAAGAGCAGTAATAGTCGCGCTAAATCACGCGGCACAATCAACGCGACAACCAACGTAACCAGTGCCAGAACGATTTGCCAGAGCCACACACCGCCAAACTGAGTTTGCAATACCGCGCCCCAGACAGACACGGAGATAACATCCTGCCAGCCAGAGCCCATAAGCCCACCCTGGACTGCCAGCATCAGTAATGCACTCACAAAACTCCATAACGCAGCATGTTGTTGCAGGCGCAGGAAGCGTCTGCTCATTAGACGGCGGATCGATGCCGGCGCAAGCCATGCGCCGTAGAGCGCAGAGCCAAACACCAGCATCAGGGCGGTAAAATGGATGAAGCGGAGAACAACCCACGTCAGCGTCAGCATGTTTATTTCACACTAAAGGTGTACTGCCCTTTGGTTTTGTGCCCATCGACAGACACCACGTGCCAGTTCACCGTGTATTGACCCGGCTTCAGCGTTTCATCAAGCGGGACGATGAGCTGTTTTTTATCCTGTTCGTTACGCTTTGCGGGACGGGTTCTGATTCCCTCTTGTTTTGGACCGGTAATTGTCGCCCCGCTGAATCCGGGCTCAATACCTTCAGAGAAATTAAGCGTCAGCGCCTGCGGCGCGGCGGTTACCTCGGCATCCGCCGCGGGATACTGGTGTGTCAGATGCGCATGCGCCCACACGGTGGGGGTTGCCAGAGCGGCTGCCAGAAAAAGGAGCGTATAGCGGAAAGTACGTGCAGGAGAGACCATATCAACTATTCCCTTTTGTAATGACTTATCCTGAGAGGATAACCTTCTATAATGTTCACGTCGACAATCATCAATTGCGGCTTGCCATTGTGGTCGACTCTTAGTAACTTCTGCGCGCAAGATCGAAGGAGAAGCCCATGCACAAAAATCTGGCTCAGCTTGAACAAGCTGAAATGGACAAAGTAAACGTAGATCTGGCCGCTGCCGGCGTCGCGTTTAAAGAGCGCTACAACATGCCCGTTATCGCTGAAGTGGTAGAACGTGAGCAACCTGCACATCTGCGCGACTGGTTTCGCGAGCGTCTGATCGCCCATCGTCTGGCGTCCGTTTCGTTGTCCCGTTTACCGTATGAGCCGAAACCTAAATAATTTTTCGGCGTGAAGTTACATATCCTTACATACTGCCTGCTACAGTATAAGTGCATTCTTATTCTATGATTTAAGGATGATTGTAGACACTATGAAAAGGAAGTCATTATGTCACGCTGGAAAATCGCTGCTGCACAGTATGAACCGCTAAAAACATCTGTTCGTGAACATATCGCTCATCACCTGAATTTCATCGACGCAGCAGCCCGGCAACAGTGCGAACTGTTGGTGTTTCCCGCCCTCTCCTTACTCGGTTGCATGGACGAATCGCAGTGC
The DNA here is from genome assembly GCF_050252275.1 of Citrobacter sp. Taxonomy (NCBI): domain Bacteria; kingdom Pseudomonadati; phylum Pseudomonadota; class Gammaproteobacteria; order Enterobacterales; family Enterobacteriaceae; genus Citrobacter; species Citrobacter sp. The sequence continues at coordinate 8,693 of NZ_JBFWLF010000083.1, forward strand.
CTGCCTGCGCCGCCGGATATCGATATCAGTCTGCTACAACCGCTCTCTCAGGCCGCTCACGCGCACCGCATGACGATCATTGCCGGTCTTCCGGTCGAGCATAACAACCGTTTTGTCAAAGGGATTGCCGTCTTCGCACCATGGATAACCTCACTGCGTTTGTTTCCTCAAAGCCACGGCGCGTGTCTTGGTAAGGGCCTGAAAACGATCAGCGTGGTGGATGAGCAACCGGAAGGTGTCGATATGGATCCGGCGTTTTCTCTGTTTACCACCAGCCAAAGCGTCAGTGAGCCGGAATTGCTGACCTCCACGTCGCAGTTACAACATTTCTCACATCAATTCTCGATTGCCGTACTGATGGCCAATGCGCGAGGAAGTAGCGCATTATGGGATGAAAGCGGGCAATTAATTGTCCGCGCCGACCGTGGTTCGCTGTTATTAACGGGGCAGCGCACAACGCAGGGTTGGCAAGGTGATATCATTCCATTACGCTAATCGTTTTCGGTCAGGAGTTTTACATGCTGCGCATCATCGATACTGAGACCTGTGGCCTGCAGGGCGGGATTGTAGAGATCGCCTCTGTTGACGTGGTTGACGGTAAGATCGTGAATCCTATGAGCCACCTGGTGCGCCCTGACCGACCAATCTCGCCACAGGCGATGGCCATTCATCGCATTACCGAAGCGATGGTGGCAGATAAGCCGTGGATTGAAGAGGTTATCCCCCACTATTACGGCAGCGAATGGTATGTGGCGCACAACGCCAGCTTTGACCGTCGTGTGCTGCCAGACATGCCAGGCGAGTGGATCTGCACCATGAAACTTTCCCGCCGCCTCTGGCCGGGGATTAAGTACAGTAATATGGCGCTCTATAAGTCACGTAAACTGAACGTGCAAACGCCTGCGGGTCTGCATCACCACCGCGCACTCTATGACTGCTATATTACCGCCGCGCTGCTCATCGATATTATGAATACTTCCGGCTGGACGGCGGAGCAGATGGTCGATATCACCGGGCGGCCGGGGTTACTGACCACCTTCACCTTTGGTAAGTATCGCGGCAAAGCCGTTTCCGATGTCGCAGAGCGCGATCCGGGCTATTTGCGCTGGTTGTTTAACAACCTCGACAGCATGAGCCCGGAGCTGCGTTTAACCCTCAAACACTATCTGGATAACGCCTGAACAGCGTCGTTACCGGGCAATGTTCCCTGTGCCAGACCAATCAGGAATGCAAATTCCAGCGCCACGCCTTCCCAGGATTTATAACGACCTGACTTACCGCCGTGTCCGGAATCCATATCGGTGCACAGTAACAGCAGATGGTCATCAGTTTTCAGCTCGCGCAGTTTCGCCACCAATTTTGCCGGTTCCCAGTACTGGACCTGCGAATCATGCAGTCCGGTGGTGACCAACAGATGCGGGTAAGCCTGCGCCCTGACATTATCGTACGGACTGTAGCTTTTCATGTAAGCGTAATACTGCGGATCTTTTGGATTCCCCCACTCCTCAAACTCACCGGTCGTCAGGGGTATCGACTCATCCAGCATCGTCGTCACCACATCCACAAACGGCACCTGGGCAACCACGCCATGAAAGCGTTCGGGACGCTCGTTGATCGCCACGCCCATCAGCATTCCTCCCGCGCTACCGCCCATGCCATAACAGAGAGAGGGCGAGCCGTAGCCCTGGGCAATCAACGCATCACAGGCATCAAGATAGTCGTTGAAGGTATTGCGCTTTTTCAGGAATTTACCGTCTTCATACCACTGCTGCCCCAGTTCGCTTCCGCCTCGCACGTGAACGATGGCATAGACAAATCCACGATCCAGCAGACTTAACCGGCTGCTGCTGAAATCGGCATCCATGCTGGCGCCGTAGGAACCGTAGCCGTAAACCAGTAACGGATTTTGCCCCTTACGGAAGTATTTCTGATGATAGACCAGTGATACCGGAACCTCGACACCATCACGGGCGGTGATCCACAGGTGTTCACTGCGATAGTTGGCGGCGTCAAATCCCGGTACCTCTGTCTGTTTAATTACCCGTCGTTCACCCGTATCCATGTCCAGTTCAAACAGCGTGTCCGGCGTGGTCATCGAGGAGTAGCCATAGCGCAGGCGTGAGGTTTCCGGTTCCGGATTGTACGCAAGCCAGGTGACATAAGCCGGATCGTCGAAGGCAATCCCCACCACCTCGCGAGTTTTACGATTGATCTGCCGCAGGCTGGTTAAGCCACGCTGGCGCTCTTCCACTACCAGCCAGTCGGTAAAAAGCGTAAACCCTTCCAGCATGATCGCTTCACGGGCCGGGATCAGCGTTTCCCACTGTTTCTCATCGCGCACACGGGTGCGATAAAGACCAAAATTTTTACCCTCGCGGTTCGAACGCAGATAAAACTTATGTTGATAGTGATCGAGGCTGTATTCGTGATCCTTGCGGCGCGGCAGGAAGATGAAAGGTTCAGCATCAGCCAGTTCAGCATCCAGCAGTAAAACCTCGCTGGTCGTCGCGCTCGCCAGATGAATGACGAGGTAATGTTGCGACGTCGTTTTGTGCAGGCTGACGTAGAAAGTGTCGTCTTTTTCTTCGTAAATCAGCTCGTCATCGGCCGAGGGCGTGCCGACGGTATGACGCCAGACCTGGTAAGGTAAGAGCGTCGTGGCATGTTTACGGACGTAGTAAAAGGTCAGGGAATCATTTGCCCAGACAAATTCGGGAGCCACATTATCCAGCATCTCCGGATACCAGTTACCGTTTTCCAGATTGCGAAAACGTATCCCGTACTGGCGGCGCGAAAGATAATCTTCCGCCAGCGCCATAATGGTGTTATCCGGCGTTATCGCCAGTCGCCCCAGAGTGTAGAACTCACTGTGTGCCGCCCGTTTGTTGCCATCAAGCAGCGTTTCCCAGTCATCCCATTCCTCACTCAGTGCAGACTGGCGTTGATAAATGGCGTACTCACACCCGGGTTCATAGAGATGGCGATAGCGATAACCGTTCTTCACGTATGGCGCAGAGGTGTCGCGGGGAGGAATGCGATCGATAATTTCTTTTAGCACGCGATCCTGCAAGGCTTGCTGCGTAGACATAACCTGATGTCCGTAGCGGTTTTCCTGTTGCAGGTAGTCAAGCACCTCGGGCTGCGAGCGCGTGTCGTCCCGCAGCCAGTAGTAGTTATCAATGCGCGTGTCGCCATGGACCGTCATGGCGTAAGGGATACGATTTGCTTTTGGCAGCATGTGTCTGTTTCTTTCGTCTTTATACATCCTCTAAGGGTGGCAAAAGTCACGAATGATGCAAGCGAAACATGCTGCGCGCGGTATTTCGTTAGCCAGGTAATGCCTGTTTTTGCTGTTTCAAATCCTGCTCAATGCCATCACGGACATCCTGTGGGATCTTCAGCGCATCACCCAGCGCGTTCAGGTAGCTGCGCTCCATAAAGTGGTCGATATCAATCGCCGCACAGCTGAGGAAATAGATCTCCAGCGCCTCTTCTTCGTTGCGGATCCCCTGCGCAAGGCGCTGCGGATCGAGCGGCTGCTCAATCGCCTGTTCAATGAAAACGCGCCCCTGCTCTTCTACGCCGGCTTCACGCAGTTGCTGTTCGATTGCCGCCCGCTCGTTGGCATCAATATGGCCATCACTTTTCGCGGCGAAGACCAGCGCCAGGATCAGCCGTTCGGTGCGCACATCCAGCGGCGTACTTTGCGCGCCGAACTGTGGTTCACCCTGATGCGCCGCACGGATTTTATCCTTGTACTTGTTCCACAAGACCGTCCCCGCCACCGCACCACCGCCGACCAGCAGCGCGCTGGTGCCATATTTGCTGAGCAGTTTGCGTGAGGATTTGTTAGCGACCAGTAACCCCGCCAGACCACCCAGCGCGCCGGGTACCAGCAGCTTACTTAATCCCTGTTCACCTGAAGAAGAGGAGGACGATCCGTTTTGCCCGAGAAGAGAGTGTAATTGATTTAGCCAGTTAGCCATTTTGCCCCTCAAGTACTGACAATGAATTGTCAAAGCGTACCCGAGGGGATGTCAGGAAATGTCTGCCAGCGCTAAAGATGCGCAAATGTTCGTGCTATTGCGAACGATATTCCGCTGTGCCGGCCTTGCAGTCGACCTTCACCAGATAATGAATATCCGCACTTTTTCCACGCACGGTCAGCGGTACTACCCACTTACCCTCGCCACCGGTGATCTCTTTTGGATTAACCCATGCCACCGGGTCGGCCTGACCCACATGTTTTTGATCGTCGGCCCAACGCGCAATGCGATTCTGCTGATAATCGCGCTTAACGCTCGCCGCAATACCCTCGGTATCCAGACCTTCACAGTTAAGGAACTTAACCGTCTTACTGTCCGTACCTGCCGCAGACACCGATACGCTGGTGCATAACAACAGCAAGCAGGCTAACACGCCCGTTCTTTTCATACTTTTCCCTTTCTCCATAGCACAGTGATACAGGGAAAAGCATGGTACAAAACGTCAGGAGCGCAAGTCAGATTCAGGCCGCCTGCGTATCGTCCCCGGCAGCGGCGTCATTATCAACCACCTGCGGAGAAGGCAACTTACCGGTTTTGAGGATCGTGCTCAGCACCTCTTTTTGTTCGGCCAGCCACAGCGACAGCGCCTCACGCTGTTCGTCTTCCAGCGCTAACGGGGACTGTTCAAGCCAGGTGTCGAGTAGATCCGCCGTATCCAGCATCTTGTCATACGCATCGGCTTCCTTTTTGCTGGTAAATGACATTTTTTCCTCACCTTCCCGAATGACTACATATTTAACTTCAACCGCCATGTTGCAGCCTCTCAATATTACTGTATTTATGTACAGTATATTCTATTTCACCACTGAAATCAACCTGGCAATAAAGACAGACGCAAACGTTTTCGTATATACTGCGGCCAAATTTGTTGGGGGATATTTTCATGACGATATTAGGCACAGCGCTGCGTCCGGCAGCAACTCGGGTGATGTTATTGGGTTCTGGTGAACTGGGTAAAGAAGTGGCCATCGAGTGCCAGCGTCTCGGCGTGGAAGTGATCGCGGTGGACCGGTATGCCGACGCACCGGCCATGCATGTCGCGCATCGTTCGCACGTCATTAATATGCTGGATGGCGACGCGCTTCGCCGCGTAGTGGAGCTGGAAAAACCGCACTATATCGTGCCAGAGATTGAAGCCATTGCCACGGATATGCTGGTGGCGCTGGAACAGGAAGGGTTGAACGTCGTGCCCTGCGCGCGCGCGACAAAACTCACGATGAACCGTGAAGGTATTCGCCGCCTGGCGGCAGAAGAACTGGCACTGCCCACATCAACCTTCCGTTTTGCCGACAGTGAAGCCACCTTCCGCGACGCCGTGGCTGAAATTGGTTATCCCTGCATTGTCAAACCGGTAATGAGTTCATCCGGCAAAGGGCAGAGTTTTATTCGTTCCGAAGCGCAGCTGGCGCAAGCCTGGGACTATGCCCAACAGGGCGGTCGCGCGGGTGCCGGTCGGGTCATCGTCGAAGGGGTTGTGAAGTTTGATTTTGAAATCACCCTGCTCACCGTCAGCGCGGTCGATGGCGTCCATTTCTGTGCACCGGTAGGTCATCGCCAGGAAGATGGCGATTATCGTGAATCCTGGCAGCCGCAACAGATGAGCGCACTGGCGCTGGAACGCGCTCAGGACATTGCCCGTAAAGTGGTATTAGCCCTGGGTGGTCACGGTCTGTTTGGCGTGGAGCTGTTTGTTTGCGGGGATGAGGTCATCTTCAGCGAGGTCTCCCCTCGCCCACATGATACCGGCATGGTGACGCTGATCTCTCAGGATCTGTCGGAGTTTGCCCTGCATGTACGCGCTTTCCTCGGACTGCCCGTGGGGGCCATTCGTCAGTATGGTCCGGCAGCTTCTGCGGTAATTTTACCGCGACTGACCAGTCAGGACGTGACGTTTGGCAATGTTCAGGCCGCCGTCGGTGCCGGTGTGCAGGTCCGTTTCTTCGGTAAGCCGGAAATTGAAGGATCGCGTCGCCTGGGTGTGGCGCTGGCAACGGCAGACAACGTTGATGACGCTATTGAACGCGCGAAGAACGCCGCCGCGCAGGTGAAAGTGACAGGGTAAACAACAGCAACCGTAGGCCGGATAAGGCAGTCATGCCACCATCCGGCAAAACCCGATGGCGGCGCTAACGCGTCTCATCGGGCCTACGGCTTACACATGGGTAGCTTACTGCTTCGCGCCTTCAACCGCTTCGCGAGCCAGTCTGGTGATACGATCGTAGTCACCAGCTTCCAGCGCGTCATTCGGCACCAGCCAGGAACCGCCGATGCACAGCACGCTTTTCAGTGCCAGGTAATCGCGGTAGTTAGCCGGAGAGATGCCGCCAGTCGGGCAGAAACGCACCTGAGAGAACGGACCGGCAATGGCCTGCAGTGCTTTAGTGCCGCCATTGGCTTCTGCCGGGAAGAATTTGAACTCTTTCAGGCCGTAGTCCATACCCAGCATCAGTTCAGAAACGGTGCTGATGCCAGGAATCAACGGGATCGTGCCTTCGGTTGCCGCTTTCAGCAGAGGCTCGGTCAGACCTGGGCTGATAGCGAACTGCGCACCGGCTGCAGTAACCTCAGCCAGCTGCTGCGGATTCAGCACCGTACCCGCACCCACAATGGCTTCCGGAACCTCTTTGGCGATAGCGCGGATAGCATCCATCGCGCAGGCGGTACGTAACGTCACTTCCAGTACGCGCACCCCACCCGCAACCAGCGCTTTTGCCATCGGCACAGCGTGTTCCAGTTTATTCACTACGATCACCGGGACAACCGG